>JASFFF010000427.1:0-3846 GCA_050124445.1 Desulfosarcina sp. | reverse complement strand
GATCTCTACACGCATATCAAGCACATGACCTATACCACTGGGGTCAGCTACGGGCTGACCCTGATCATCGAAATTGGTCTGGGCTTTTTCTACGGCGGCGGAGAGGCAAACCTGGAGAGCGTCAATCAGATCCTGGCCGGTATCGACGCCCAATTCAGCGTCAATCCGCTATTGCTGATTCCTCCGGCGATTATTATGGTATTGGCGTTTCGAAAGATTCCAGCAGTCCCGGGCATTGTGATTGGAATCATAGCGGCTGCCATTTTGGGGGTGATTTTTCAGGGCAACACCTTCGGCGGCCTGCTGTCGGCGGCTTATGGCGGCTTTACCAGCAACAGCGGCGTGGAAGCGGTCGACAACCTGCTCACCAAGGGCGGTTTCGAATCCATGATGTACACCGTCTCCCTGGTGATCTGCGCCATGATGTTCGGCGGGATTATGGAAAAGACCAACCAGCTGCGGGTGGTGGTCACGGTCATCCTAAAAAAAGCCCAGACCACCGGTTCCGTGATTACCGCCACGATCCTGACCGCCATCGGGGCCAATCTGATCCTGTGCGACCAATACATGTCCATTGTAATGACCGGTAAAATGTATGCCCAGGCCTTCAAGGACCAGGGGTTGCATCCCAAAAACCTGTCACGGGCCATCGAAGACAGCGCCACGGTTACCGCCAACCTGGTGCCGTGGAACTCCGGCGGTGCCTATCAGGCTGCCACCCTCGGCGTACCGACCATCGCTTATTTGCCGTTCAACTTCTTTTGTTGGCTAACGCCGATCGTTTCAATGCTCTACGGATGGTTCAATATCACCATCGAGCGCTTAGACCCGGATGAAGTCGAGGCGGCTACCGAGGAGGCCGGCGCAAAAAGCCCTGCCTGATAGCAACGCGACCCCGCCGGCAAGTGGCCGGCAGGGCCGCCATCGAGGGAGGTATGCAAATGCTAAGACAATTCAATTTTCGATTGATTATGATTCTGATGGTGGTGGGCCTGTGGGGCATACCGGCCTTGGCCGCTGACGTCGAGTTCTCCGAAGATTCCGCCTTGGCGGACATCATCCAAAGCGGAGAACTGCGCATCGGCCTCGAGGCCGGCTACATGCCCTTTGAGATGATCGACACCCGCAGCGGGCTGCGCCAAAAAGAGATTCGGCACGGCGGGTTGCGGAAAAAGGGCCGTCAGCTGAAACTGATGGGCTTTGACATCGATATCGGCATTGAAATGGCCAAAGCGCTGGGGGTCAAGCCGGTGTTCGTCGACACTCTGTGGACCAATATTATCCCGGCCCTCAAACTGGAACGCTTCGATATCATCTTCGGGGGTATGTCGGTCACCGAGGCCCGGAAGGAGCAGGTGGACTTTGCCGAGCCCTTCATGACCGTGGGCCAGACCGTGCTGCTCAACGCCCGTCATGAAAAAGCGGTCAAATCTTACAGGGATCTGGACGATCCCGCTTACACGGTGGTCTCCAAACCGGGGACCACCGGAGAAGCGGCGGTGCTGAAAATGATTCCCCGGGCCACCTACATGCCGGTGAACACCGAGACAGCCGGCGCCATGCGTGTGTTGGAGGGAACCGCCGACGCCTTTGTCTACGATTTGCCCTTCAACGCCGTATTCAAAGCCATGCACCCTTCCGGGCCGCTCATTTTTCTCGACGAACCCTTTACCAAAGAGCCCATTGCCTGGGCCATTCGTAAGAACGATCCCGATTTTATGAAATTTCTAAATGAATTCCTGTCCCAGATAAAGGCCGACGGACGCTTCGATAAGATCTACGACAAATGGTTTAACCAAACCGACTGGCATCGGTTTGCCCGTTGATCCGGGTGCGCAACCCTATCGAAAAAAGAAAATCCGGGCCCCTACCAAAGGGGCCCGGATTTTTTGGGTTGAGGCGGTGAACGCTCATACGGCGGATGGCTTGAAGTTCAAGTCAACCGCCAAAGAGCCGAGATCACGTGCGTGGGTAAACGGTTGCAGTTGCTAGCCGATGCAACGCATCGGCTTTACAAACAACCCGCCGACGTCGATGGGCCAGTGTTCGTCCAGAAACAGGCAAATTTGGTTGAGATCAAGGTGTGCGAAAAATTTATCCGCAGGCGCCCCGCAGGAAGTGCCCTTGGGGTATATATGGTCGATATTCCGAGGAATAAATTATGAGAACAACGCCGATATCGGGCAAATTGGCCATTTATGGATGGGCGCTAGGCTAGGTGGTGGCCAAATCATAGCTGCTTTCCAAAGACCCCATCAACTCTTTGACAGAAACGATTTTATTCACACGAAACGCATTGGCACCAGCAAAGGCGAATCCGTACTTCAGCTTGCCCCGTCTGGCCGAGGCCAGCGCCAAGCCGATGCAGTAGGGGCTTTTTTGCGGATCGCAGCTTTTAATGCAATGGTAGGGACAGCGAAAAGGGCGCCTAGCACCGTTGGCCACATCCTGTAAGAACTGATTCTTCAAGGCTCTGCCAGGAAGGCCAACCGGGCTCTTGATCACCATCAAATCTTCTTTGCGGGCGTCTACATAGGACTGCTTGAAAATCGGGTCCGCGTCGCACTCATGGGTGGCCACAAAGCGAGTCCCCATCTGGACACCGCTGGCGCCCAGCTCCAGGAATCGCCGAATGTCATCACCGTCATAGACCCCCCCGGCAGCAATCACCGGAATGCGGACACCGTGCGCCGCCTCTACCTGTTGAACCTGCTCGACCACGTCGCTCACCAGATTTTCGAGGCTGAATGCGGGATCCTCCAGTTGTTCGGCCTTGAATCCAAGGTGTCCGCCAGCCTTGGGCCCCTCCACGACTAAGGCATCGGGAAGGTAGCCATAGCGCTGGAACCAGCGCTTACAAATTAAAGCAGCCGCCCGGCCCGAGGAGACAATGGGCACCAGGCGCGTTTGATCCCCTTTTTTCAAAAACCCCGGCAGATCCAGTGGTAAACCGGCACCGGCGAAAATGATGTCCACTTTTTCGGCAATGGCTGTTTTGACCAGCTCGGCAAAATGGGTCAGCGCAACCATGATATTAACGCCGATAATCCCGCAGCTCTTATCTTTGGCCTTGCGGATCTCACGGGACAAGGCCCGACAATTGGCCTCCAGACCATTGGTAGAGACATCTTTTTCGGTAATGCCGGCCATGGCACCGGCAATGACACCGATGCCCCCGGCATTGGCCACTGCAGAAGCCAGGCCGGACATGGAAATACCCACGCCCATACCACCTTGGATAATCGGCAGTCGACTGATCAGATGACCGATTTTCAATTCAGGCATTTTCATAGATGATACCGTTGCTCGCTGTTTCAAATGGGAACAGCATATCATGCGCCGAAAACAGCCTATCCATATCCAATGGGCGTGACGGGTCACAAGCATTAAAGCCGATATTACAATTTTTTTACAGTTCGACAGGCAGACGAGATGCGTGGCGGCACGAATCCGGGGGATGGTAATCGGGTATGCCGCTGCCCCATCCGAAAATCACCACAGGACGGTTGACCCGGTTGTTTGGCGGCTGCCGGCAAGTCCGGCGGCTAAAGATAGGTAAAGCGAAGCGGCGTCATGTTTGTGGGTCGATCCACAATTACATGTACTTGTCCCGCAAGGCGGCCAGTCGGGTCAGGTAGCGTTCCCGGTAGGTCAATCCCTTCTGGTTGGAAATGTCGTAAAACAGATAATCGATGTAGGGCCGCACATCGATGCCGTAGCGGTTGAATTTTTCGTCATTGGCCCGATCGATGATCAAGATCGAGTAATACTTTATCAGCATGCGAACCTTGGATTCCCTGCGCAGTACGTAGCTTCTGCCACCTAGCGTATTGAGGAAATAGCCGG
>JASFFF010000426.1:0-3848 GCA_050124445.1 Desulfosarcina sp. | reverse complement strand
ACGATGACCGGCCGGCCCTGCATGACCCGAAAGAGTCCCGCGAAGTCCTGCCGCTGATAGGGCAGCAATGCGGCCAGGGCTTCCCGACGCTCTACCGGATAGTCTGTCAGGATCATTTTTTGAAAGTAGGGCAGGCGGTCGGTTTCGAAAAACATGTGCTCGGAGCGGCACAGGCCGATGCCTTCCGCCCCGTATTCCAGGGCCCGACGGGCGTCCCGGGGATAGTCGGCATTGGCCCACACCCCCAGGGTCCGGAATTCATCCGCCCAAGCGAGCAGTTTGATCAAAAAGGGGTCTTTGATGTCCGGGACCATGGTCTCCAGCTGGCCCCCATAGACCTCGCCCGCCGTTCCGTTGATGGAGATCCATTCACCCTCATGAATGGTCTGGTTGCCGATAACCATCAATCGATTGGTCAGGTCGATGGCGATGTCAGAGGCCCCTACCACCGCCGGCTTGCCGAACTGGCGGGCCACCAGGGCAGCATGGCTGGTGCGGCCGCCGCGACTGGTTAGAATGCCCTGGGCGGCCAGCATGCCGTGAACGTCGTCGGGTTTGGTTTCCGGCCGGACCATGATCACCGCTTTGTCTTCGTTTTTGGCCCAGGCTTCGGCCATGTTGGCATCGAAGGCCACCTGGCCCACGGCGGCACCGGGGGAGACGTTCAGGCCCCTGGCCAGAAGCGTGGCCCCCGCGGTGACCGCAGGGTCGAACTGGGGGTGCAGAAAAAAGTCTACCTGATCCGGCTGCACCCGCATCACTGCGGTTTGGCGATCGATGAGATTCTCTTCCACCATATCCACGGCGATGCGCACCGCCGCTTGGGCCGTGCGTTTGCCGTCGCGGGTCTGAAGCATCCACAGCTTGCCCTTTTCGATGGTAAACTCCAGATCCTGCATCTCCTTGTAGTGGCGCTCCAGTCGCTCGGCAATATCTTCGAATTCGGCGTACACGTCGGGCATATCGGTCTTTAAAAGCGACAGGTCGCGCGTCATGCGGATACCGGCAACCACATCCTCGCCCTGGGCATTGATCAGGTAGTCCCCCTCGATGCGGCGTTCGCCGGTGGAGCCGTTGCGCGTCATGGCCACGCCGGTGGCACAGTCATCGCCCATATTGCCGAAGACCATGGTGACCACGCTGACGGCGGTTCCCAGGTCGTTGGGAATGCCGGCAGCCTTGCGATAGTCGACCGCCCGCTTGCCGTTCCAGCTTTTAAAGACCGCCTCGGTGGCCATCTTGAGCTGCTTGTACGGATCTTCGGGAAAATCGTGGGTGGTGTGACGATTGTAGATGGTCTTGAATTGGCCGACCACCGCTTGCCAATTTTCCGCCGACAGCGCCGTGTCGTTCTCCACGCCGGCAGACCGGCGGGCGGCTTCGATCACCTCCTCGAAAGGTTCGTCGGGAATGCCCACAACCACGCTGCCGAACATCTGGATCAGCCGCCGGTAAGCATCGTAAACGAAGCGGGGGTCATCGGTCAGGCGGATCATGGCCGCCACGGTCTGATGGTTCAGGCCGATATTGAGCACCGTGTCCATCATGCCGGGCATGGAAAATTTGGCGCCCGATCGACAGGAGACCAGCAGGGGGCGATCCTCACTTCCAAAGCGCTTTCCGGTCTCGTGCTCGACCGTTTCCAGGGCCGACGATACCTGCTCCCACAGGCCGTCGGGAAAGCGACCCCCGGAGTCGAGATATGCGTTGCACGCCTCGGTGGAAACGGTAAATCCGTGGGGAACCGGCAAGCCGATGCGCACCATCTCGGCCAGGTTGGCCCCCTTTCCGCCCAACAGGGCGCGAACCGCGTCCCAATCTTTTCCCACGTGATCCTGAACGGCGTCCAGTTCGCCAAAGCCGAACACCCAACGTCTGGTTTTCATACCCACCTCCATGCGCTTCCCAATGCCTGAACCGGTTACGGTTGGCGGATGAATAAATACCGACACAAGATTGCCGAAACGTGCGGCTGATTATCGCTGAAACTGCAATTCATGCAGTCCAGCCGGATGTCAAGTGCTAACGTGAGTGGCGAAGATATGGAAGTGATCCGATAGCAGGCGGTTTAGCGGCGCCTCCCGGGATGGCAACCATTTGACCGGGACACTTCGGATCAATTCGTAGATAGGGCGATTTTAGCCTGTTGGATTGAAATTTGCAATTTTATTTCCAGGCACCAAAAAGGAAACGGCTAACCGGGATGACGCCGGCTAACCGTTAAGGAGGAGAAAAGATGAAAAATTATTAGGTTGACTAAAAAAGAAGCAAGCATCTTGCCAAAATCGATAGTTGTTGAAAAAAAATTATGTGCAAGCGGTCCCAGAGCCCCGCATAGAAGGTTCTAGGCCCACATGTTCCGTAGGTGCCGGCCGGCACCTGTTGGCGATTCAGGTCCAACGGATCTCCGTAATAGTTCAAGATAATGAACGCGAAATCGTTCGAATCTTATTTAACCACTTAATTTTAATATAAATACAAAAATTTCTGCGCGGGTTCAAGATTATGAACGGTTGGTGGGTCGCCGATCAATATGAACCTAACTAGTTGAGAATATTTGCTTTGCTCGGGTTTCGATTTCTGAACCCAGCCGCTTGAGCCTGTCGCCAGCACGGGTTGTGCCCCCCTGGTAATGGCCGGCTGCAGGTGGCCTCGGACAACGCGGCAAGACCCAGTCAATCCGCCCGGCGACATTTGGCCGTTCAAGTCGATCGGCTGTCTTGACAATTGACAAATCGCACCCATTATTGTTCAGCGTTGCGGTCGAACTAATTATAACCATTGACAAAAGCTTGATGACGGAAAAATCAGGAGAGCCCATGGAAGCAAAGAAGGAAACCCATCAGTTTAAGACCGAAGTGCAGCAGATCCTCAACTTGATCATCAACTCCCTCTATTCCAATAAGGACATTTTTTTGCGGGAGTTGATATCCAATGCGTCGGATGCCATCGACAAGGTTCGGTTCAAGGCGGAAACCGAGCCGGGCCTTTTGGGTGAGGACACGGAATTCAACATTCATCTAACCCCCGACGCCATCAAGCAGACGTTTGAAATTGCCGACAACGGCATCGGCATGACCTACGAAGAGGTGCTGGAGAATATCGGCACCATCGCCAAGAGCGGTACCGCCGGGTTCCTGGAAGCCCTTGAGTATGCCAAGGGCCAGGAAGCCTTGATTCCAGAATTGATCGGACAATTCGGCGTGGGTTTCTACAGCGCCTTTATGGTGGCAGACAAAATTACCCTCGTGACGCGTGCCGCCGGTGCAGCGTCCGACCAAGCCGTCAAATGGGTCTCCACCGGCGACGGATCCTACACCATCGAAGCGACCCAAAAAGCCTCCCGGGGCACCACCATCACCTTGGATTTGAAAAAGAAGGGCAAGGACGACAAGGATTTCACCGACCATTGGACGGTGCGGGGCATTGTCAAACAGCATTCGGATTTTGTCAGCTATCCCATCACCATGCAGGTGGAACGCGATGAACCGCTGCCCGATGAAGAGATCATCAAAGACAAGGATGGCAAGCCCGTTGGCGCCACGACCCGCAAAGTCATGCGCCAAGAGACCCTCAACTCCATGAAAGCCATTTGGGCGCGCAACGCCAGTGAGGTCAAAGACGAGGAGTACGAAGAATTCTACAAACATCTCAGCCATGACTGGAACCCGCCCATGGAGCGGCTGCACCTCAAGTTCGAGGGGACCACCGAGTATGATGCCTTGTTATACATTCCCTCCAAGGCGCCCTTTGACCTGTTCACCCCCGAACGCCGCCATGGCATACATCTTTATTCCAAGCGGGTGTTCATCATGGATGACTGCAAGGAGCTGATGCCGGAGTACTTG
>JASFFF010000425.1:0-3861 GCA_050124445.1 Desulfosarcina sp. | reverse complement strand
TGGACAAATTGAACGCATTGGCAATCTCCGGCAGTGTCGCCATTGGCGACGGGGTCACCGTCACGGCAGGCGATCGGCAGGGGCGGCCGGCAGATTCACTGGATATCAAAATGAACCGTGCCCAGGGCACAAGCCGCAGCGATGACATTCAGCGCGTGCTTGTGCAAGACGGCGGTACGGCCACCATTTATGTCAGTCTTTCCGCGCCGGTGGCCGTGGGTAGCCCGCGCCTTGGAGGCATGACCCATCACCAGATAGTCGTCTATCAGGAAATGCTTACCGGCGTGCAAGTGACCCCACGTCTTCGAGGCAACCGCGTCACCCTGGACATCCAAACCCAACGGGGGCAGCCCGCGGGTGATCAACCCGCGGCGGTTGAACGCCAGCAGATTCAGACCCGCATTCAGGGAACATTGAACCAGTGGATCGACATCGGCGGAATGCTCTCCAGCACTTCCCGTACGGGAAGCGGCCTGACCCGTGCCGAATCCGTCCGACAATCTCGCCAGCAGCAGGTGTTCGTCCGGGTTGAGGCGGTTCCCTGACAGAGCTATAACACTCGAAACCCATAAACATCATTCAAGTTTTCTTATCCAGTAATTTATACTGAACATTTTGCCTGTTATTGCAAAAATCGTTGACATATTTTTTTCATATCAGTTAATTCGGACGGGTGACCCACTGTGAAACATTCGTGGTCATGCGGTCCAGCCGCAAATGGATGTTCATGTCCAACGATTTGAAAGGCCGGCAGGAAGTGGTGTAGCCATGAAGGTATTGGTTTTGGGTGGCTGCGGGACTCGCGGAAACCGGCAACCCCCACGACTTCTTCGACAACCCCCAGACCGACCGCGCTGCCCAGTTCATCAGCAATATTCTGACCCACTGATGCACCGGTTATCTTGACCTGCGGTCCCGTTGCCAATGGGCCCATCCAAACAAGGCAGACCATACGCTCTGCTTTCCGTTGTTGAATCACTTGTTTGAAAGCCTCCAATCAGCAAAACTGCAAAAACCAATCTCGACGAAATCCACCACTCATTCAACTTACACTATTGATCAGTTCCAGAAGGCTGACAGAAGGCCCACACGCCAACGAGTGAACCTTGGGATCGATGGATCCTTCCGAACGACTTGGCCTCATTTCTTTAAAATTTCTTCAAATTTTTCCACCCGCCCAATATTCCCCTGAGTAAAATTGACCTTGATGTATCCGGTAAAATTCTCCTTGCGAATATCAGACAGATATTCGTGCAGCAACTGGAGTCTGTCTTTTTGCTTTCTCTTTGGATTCTGGATGACTTTGGCAGACATCTTTATTCCTTAAATTGGTATCACATGGTTGTATTGTGAACCCATTCACAATGCCATGCTCACCTAGTTAAACGGAGACTTGATTTATGGAATAGGCCTTTGGGCGAACAAGTCATTGACAGGCAACCTTTTAGGATTGCCATGTTAGGCCTTAATTAGACAGTCGTGAAAAATGGGTGAAGTAATTTATCCCTCACAAACTTCTAGCCAATAATTAACGCGCACCAAACAGGTGTTCTACCATTATGCGATAATCATCGATACTGGGTGGCTCCGGCCAAGAGATTGATCCGACGAATCTGGTTGTCTCGAGACGGATAGTGGCTGAAATTGTTATTTGCGAACCGCTGTTGATTAGCATGAGTAGAGAGTATTATTGTTTTCCGAGTGTTGCCATAGTTAAGCAACCATGAATGCATATTCTCAATTTAGGATGAGCCACCATGCAAAATGGAAAGCAGACGCGGATGACCGCCAATGAGACTCTGATTCAATTCGGCCATCATATCAGCCAACCGTTGATCCACCGTCTGACCAGGCTGGCTTTCAGACCCTTAGCCCGAATGATGGCTATTGACGCCATTAATTCGTGGTATGATGATCTGGTCAACGCCGAATGCCAAGGCACGCCGTTCTCGACCATTCTGGGTGTGCGCGACATTTCCTATCAGGTTACCGCCGACGATTTGGCTAAAATCCCCCGCAGCGGCCCCCTGGTGGTGGTGGCCAACCACCCCTTTGGCGGCCTCGAGGGCATCGTCCTGGGTGATCTGCTTCAACGGGTGCGCCCGGACACCAAGATCCTGGGAAACTACCTGTTGCAGAAAATTGAACCCATCCGAGATTCGATCATTCCGATCGACCCCTTTGGCCGCAAATCGTCGGTGTCATCCAATGCAAAAACATTTCGGACCTGTCTGCGATGGCTCAAAGGGGGCAACTGTCTGGTCACCTTTCCCGCCGGCGAGGTGGCCCATTATCGCTTCCGGCAGCACAGAATCACCGATCCTCCCTGGAGCAGCCATGTGGCGGCGATGGTACGCATGAGCGGCGCCCAGGTGCTGCCGATCTATTTTCCGGGTCGCAACAGCCTCTTGTTCACCGTTGCCGGCCTTATTCACCCGCGCCTGCGCACGGCCATGCTGGGACGGGAACTGGTGGCCAAACAGGCGTCCCTTGTGCGCCTGTTTGTCGGTCAGCCGATTGCTGCCGAACGCATTCAAACTTATCCCCAAGACCAGGAGCTGATCCGCTGGCTGAGATTTAAGACCTATTTTCAAGCCAATCGGTTGCGGACACACGGTTTTTCGGAACGGCTGCTGAAAAAATTTCCCAAGCCCAAGATCAGCCGCCCTGGAAAAACATTGGTCGAATCGGTCAGCGACAGCCTGTTGGCTGCCGAGGTGGCTGCGCTGCCGAAGGAAAATCGTCTCCTAACACATAAACAGATGGCTGTGTATGTCGCCGACAGTGAACAGATTCCGCATCTGCTCAGGGAGATCGGGCGGCTGCGCGAGAAAACGTTCCGCGAGGTGGGCGAAGGCACCGGCCGATCCATGGATGTGGACCTGTTCGACAGCTACTACCGTCACCTGATTCTGTGGAATTCTGAGCGGTCGGAAGTGGTGGGTGCCTACCGCATGGGCGACACAGGCAGTATCCTGGCCCGCTTCGGCCGCAAGGGGCTTTACACCCATTCCCTGTTCCGCTTTAAGCACGGCTTGCTGCAGTATCTGACCAACTCATTGGAATTGGGCCGGTCGTTCATCCGCTCAAAGTACCAGCGCCAGCCCAATTGCCTGTCCCTGCTGTGGAAAGGCATCGGGGCCTACCTGATTCGGCACCCCCAGTACCGCATCCTTTTCGGCCCGGTCAGCATCAGCAACAGCTACCATCGCGTGTCCAAACATCTCATGGTTCAATTCCTCCGGGGACGCTGCACCATTAAGAAACTCTCCGCCTACGTGAGCCCGCGAAAGCCACTTAGACAGTGGCCCAATCGCAGTATGCACGATATTGCCAGCCACCTGTCCGACGGATCCATCGATGATGTGTCCATGCTGGTGTCCGAAATCGAAGATGACGGCAAGCGGGTGCCGATTCTGATTAAACACTATCTGAAACTCAACGGCCAGTTCATCGCCTTTAATGTGGACCGCGATTTTGCCGATGCCATCGACGGATTGGTGGTGGTGGATTTAATGCAGACGGACACCAAACTGCTGGACCGGTTCATGGGCAGGCAGGGCAGCCAGTGCTACCGAGAGCGCTGGGAAAATGAGAACTCAAAGCTGAAAGTTCATAGTTTAAAGTAGTTCTACATTTTAAGTTTAATGTGAATTTTGTTGTACGCAGTTTTCCATTAAGATCAAGTTAACGTCTTTCAACGCAATAACAATTTTGTCATTCCGGGCAAAGCGCAGCGGAGACCCGAGGATGCAATGAAGCTTCAGTGCTATCCATGGTGCTTCATGATAATTCTGGTTTCACACTTGAATTTATGGGATTGTCAGTTTTTTTTATTGACAATCACATGCATGCAGGTGT
>JASFFF010000424.1:0-3869 GCA_050124445.1 Desulfosarcina sp. | reverse complement strand
AGCCGCCAACCGTAAATTCAATCACCGCATCGGCTTCGACTCGCGCCGTATCGGCGATCAGGTCGAACAGGGCCAATCCGGCATTCTTAAAAAGATCGCTCAGGTTAGCGCCGGTGATCCGGATTCTCAGATCCGCGGTATGGTCGAGTATGTGATAGGTGCTCTGCATTCACTTTGCAGCCTTGCTCCCGTTGCCGATAGCGACCGAACACCGAATGAGCCAGCGACCACCCGCCTGGCGGGCGGCTTGAACATTTGGCCAACGGCTTCAAAAGGCACAAACACGTCAGTGCTTCTATGGTTGCGGTTGGAACCGGGTGCAACGCATCCGGTTTGACAATAACCAATCAAGTCGCGTAAACGATGGTTCCTGTCTTTTCCGTATTGTAGCCACCCAAGGCTTGCACGCGCTTTTTAAACGCATCGGTGTCGATGGTCTCCAACAATGTCTGGATATTGCCGGAATCCCAGTGGACCTGTGGGATGATCAGGTCATATTGTTCGGTGACCACGGGCACAAAGTCCAGGTCCAAGGCCTTGGCTGCCGCATAGATGCCCAGGCCTGCATCCGCCGTCCCGCTGAGCACGGCAACCGCCACATTCATGTGGGTGAACTCCTCATTGGCGTATCCATCGATCTGTTCTGCGGCCAGGCCGATCTGCCCCAGACGATAGTCCAGCAGTATGCGTGTGCCTGAACCGCCCTGGCGATTGATGAAGACGATGTCGTCGCGGGCCAGATCTTCGATACCTTGGATGTTTTTGGGGTTGCCTTTGGGAATGATCAGCCCCTGGTCGCGCATGACCAGATTCACCAGCCGCACCGGCGTCTGCGCAAGGTATCGTTGAACATAGGAAGAATTGTATTCACCGGTGGCTGCGTCCAGCAAATGGGCGCCGGCCAGGTGGCATACCCCGCGTTTGACGGCCATGAGCCCGCCCATGCTGCCCACGTGACTGGAGGAGAGCGTCAAGGCCCCGTCGCCGGCCCGCAACTGGTCGGCCAGTACGTCCAGTGTATTGTCATGGCTGCCCACGATGACGATGGTGTTGCGAATGGTACTCAGCGGTTTGAGTAGCTCGGCATGCACGGGATCGTTGTCCTTGATGCCTTCTGAATGTCGGGGGATGCGGATGATGCCGTCGGCCTCAGTAATGCTGGTGATCATGCCGGCGCCTCTGGGCAGCGGTGTGGCCACGATACGGTCACCGACCTGCCCCAGCTTGACGCGCAGAAATTCTTCCACCCCCAGCTTGGACGCAATCTTGCGGGTGGGCGCCACGGCCACCTGCTGGCGGTCGGTTTCGGCGATGCCCAGCATGCGACCGATCAAGGGCAGAACGAACTGTTCGACGGCGATAATGGCCGAGACCGGATAACCGGGAATGCCGAAAAAGGGCTTGCCCCGGATATCGCCGAGGATGACCGGTTTACCGGGCATAATGGTCACCCCGTGCACCAGCATCTGACCCAGATCTTGCAGCACGGGCAGAGAGAAATCCTCGGACCCGGCCGATGATCCGCCGATGGTCATCACCATATCCACGTCACCGGCAACGGCCGCATCTACTGTTTGCCGGATCAGGTCCAGGTCATCCATAACCCGGTCGTGGCGCACGGCCTCGCCCCCACAGGCGGCGATCATTTTCTCCAGAACGTAGGCATTGGTTTCCAGTACCTGCCCCGGATCAAGGTCCTCAGGCGCTGTGGTGTGCCAATCCACCAACTCCGATCCGGTGGGGATAATCAGCACGCGCGGTTTTTTTCTTACCGGTACCCCATAGATGCCGCCTGCGATCAGCGCCCCGACGCAGTAAGGACTGACCGTGTGGCCGCGGGGATAGAGCAGTTCGGTGGCCACAATGTCTTCTCCCATTTTGCGCACGTGCTGCCAGGGAAAGGCCGGTGCCTCTATGCGGATATGTTTATCGTCCACCATCTGGACATTTTCGATCATGATGACGGCATCGGTGCCTTCGGGCAAGACATGGCCGGTATTGAGGAAGCGGGCCTGGCTGCCCACCGCCAGTTCTTTGGGGCGGGATTCGCTGGCGCCGAACGTATCTTGGGCCTTTACGGCAACACCGTCCATGGCGGCGGCATGAAAGTTGGGAGACGACACGGCGGCGGTGACCGGTTCGGCCAGAATCCGGCCCACGGCCTCGGGCGGCGACACCATTTCGGTCGCCATGCTGCCGGTTCCAGGGAAATGGTCGAAAAGGGTTTGTCGGGCCTCCTCCAGAGGCTTCATTTTCAGATAGACCTTGCGTTTGGTGTTCAACGATCCGGCTCCTGGTAACTGATTGATGTCATGCACACGTTTCAACGGCGGCGTTTTTTTTGATGGTGCCACGGCTGACGGTTCAAGCGGCGGATCCAGACCGGCTGCATGGCACCTGTCATCGAACTGCCGTCGCCACCATGGTTACAGTGGCATCACTTCTACAAGGGCCCCCTGATCCAGCCCTTCCGTGTTCATGCCGATGGCGATCAGCCCGTTGGCTTTGACCATGGTATGGATCAGACCCGACTTGCCCAAGATCGGTTCGGCCATGATGCAACCGTTTGCCTCGTAAAGACGTACGCGAACATAATCCACGCGTCCCTGGGCCGAGGCCAGGTTGCGGTTGAGCACGGCCTGAAGCGGAAACTGCCGGGCAATTGGTCCCAGACCGCATAACCGGTCCAAAAAGGGGCGCACCACCACTGTGAAGACAACCATTGCCGATACGGCGTGTCCCGGCAGACCCCAAAACGGTTTGCCGCCGCAGCGGGCCAGGATGGTAGGCTTGCCGGGACTGATGGATATGCCGTGAACGAGGATGTCACTGTCGGGCAGGCTCTCTAAAACCTCTACTGTATAATCGCGGGCCCCAACCGAACTGCCGCCCGATATCATCACCATATCGGTATGAGCCAAAGCCCGCCGACAGGTTTGCATGAGGTCATCGCGGTCATCCTTGACAATACCAAACACCACCGGCACCCCGCCGGCGGCCATTACCTGCCCGGACAGGCTATGGGTGTTGATGTCGCGGATCTGTCCGGCAACGGGTTTGCAATCCACCGGGACCACTTCGTCGCCTGTGGAGACGATACCCACCGTGGGGCGCTTGAAAACAGAAATTTCTGTTTGACCGCAGGCCGCCAGCAGGCCGGCCTCTTGGGGGCGGATGCGTGTGTTTTTCTCCAATGCAGGCTGTGCATGCCGGATGTCTTCGCCTTTTTCGATCACATGTTGGCCCGGGGCCACGCTGCGGTAGGCTTCGATGGTGGTATCGTCAAGGGTGTCGGTGTGCTCGACCATGATCACGCTGTCTGCCCCTGGGGGCAGCATCCCCCCGGTAGCGATCCTGGCCGCGTCGCCGGGGCCGATGGAAAAATCGGGTCGTTCACCCATGTTGATTTGCCCCCGTACATTCAGGTACGCGGGATTGGCCTCGGATGCCCCGAAGGTGGATGCGGCCTTGACGGCGAATCCGTCCATGGTGGAGCGGTTGAAATCGGGAATATCCACATCGGCGTGCACAACCATTGCCAACACCCGTCCCAGACATTCAGCCAGCGGCACGGTCTCCGCAGCCACCGGCGAGAAGGACGCCGCATGATCCAAAACGTGTTCGATGGTATCGACTTTGAAAAACTCCTTCATGACATCTCTATCTCTTTTTGTTATGCCTATTGACTCAGCGGATCTTGGTGCACGTGCCGACGATGTCGGCACACCGGCCGACGAGGGCGTCCGGTCGGATAAATAGTCAATTTACCATATCATATTAAGAACCATGGAAACAGAAGCAACGGCAACCTGTGTAAATCATCCCGATCGACCGGCTTATCTGGTATGCATGAAATACCAGATCCATTT
>JASFFF010000423.1:0-3882 GCA_050124445.1 Desulfosarcina sp. | reverse complement strand
GTGCCACCGACCATCAATGGTTGGATCGAACTGATTCACCCCGAAGACCGCCCCCAATTAGCGGACGCTGTGAAGACACACCGCACGGCTACTCGTGATATACACTATGTTTACCGCGTGAAGCACAACAACGGCACCTGGCGATATTGGCGCGACCACGCGACACCCGTTCTGGACAACCATAACCGCCCAGTACGTTGGGTTGGCGGCATCTCAGACATCACGGAACATAAACAGGCTGAAATCGCGTACAAAGAAAGCGAAGCGCGTTTCCTTCAAATTACTGAAAATATTAAGGAAGTTTTCTGGCTGTTTGATTTGCAAGACCAGCGGGTACTCTATGTAAGCCCCGCCTATGACCAAATCTGGGGCCGACCACGTGAATCATTGTACGAACGCTACGATGAGTGGGGTGAGAGTATCCATTCAGAGGACATGAAGCATGCCCAAGAAACCTTCAACCACATTCTTGATACTGGGGGTGGCGAACCGAGGGAATATCGAATTGTCAGACCGGATGGCACTGAACGCTGGATCTCGGACACAGGATATGCCGTCAAGGATGGGGACGGAAAAATTTTTCGTATCACCGGCATAGCCGAAGATATCACCGAACGTAAAAAGGTGGAAGCGGCCCTCGTTAACAAAGCATCCTTGGAAAAAATCATTTCGGAGGCCTCACGGCGTTTTCTGACGCTAACCGAAATGGACAAGTCCATCGATGCGTGCCTTGCGGATATTGGACGCTTCTGTGGGGCTGATCGGGCCTACCTCTTCCAGTTTGCATCAGATGGCGGCAAGATGAACAACACTAACGAATGGTGCGCTCCCGGGGTCAAACCTGAAATCGAGAATCTTCAGGGCTTACCCCTTGAGATGTTTCCCTGGTGGGTGAAGAAATTGACGGCGGGTGGGAACATCCATGTGAAAAACGTCTCCGAACTGCCGCCGGAAGCCCGGGCCGAAAAAGAAGTTCTTGAGGCCCAGAACATCAAGTCGGTGCTCGTCGTTCCATTTCTGGTGGAAAATAGACTGTCGGGGTTTCTGGGCTTCGATAATGTGGCCTCCACCAGAGCCTGGGGCGAAGAAGAACTTATCCCTCTGCGCACCCTCGCTGAAATAATCGGGACTGCTGTTACGCGCAGACGTACCGTGGAGTCGCTGCGCCAAAGCGAAGCCCAGTTCCGTGATCTGGCGAATATGTTGCCACAGATCGTTTTCGAGACAGACGTGAAGGGAAACCTAACTTTCGTTAACCAAAATGCGTTGGATACCTTCGGTTACACAAAAGACGATTTTTCATCGGGGGTGAACGCAACACAGATGATTTCGCCGAAAGATCGCGACCGGGCGGCTGATAGGATGCGCCAGATTATGACAGGCTCGAGCCGGCTCATGAGTTCCGAGTATCGTGCCTTGAAGAAAGATGGCACAGAATTTCCAGTAATTATATACTCGACTAAATTCTTTCGTGAGGGAAGTCCCGCCGGTCTCAGAGGGATCATGATCGATATCACCGATAAAAAGCGGGCAGAGCAAGCCCTCATGGAATCTGAAGAGAAGTTCTCGCGGGCCTTCCAACTGAACCCGGACACAGTCATCATCACTCGGATGAAAGACGGGATGATAATCGATGTCAACGAAAGTTTCTCTCATATCACCGGTTATTCGCGGGGGGAGGCCATTGCCCGCTCCAGCTTCGTGGATCTTAACCTGTGGGCGGATCCGGCATCGCGTGATCACTACTTGGATGAGCTTCTGCGCGCTGGTGCGGTCCGCGATATGGAGCTGTGGTTCCGCATCAAAAATGGTGAACTACGCCTGGGTTCTGTGTGTGGTGCCGTGCTTGAGATCGGTGGTGAGCAGTGCATTCTGGGTACCATCCGGGACATTACCGAAGAACGCCGGGCTGCGGAACAGCTGGCCGCGGAGAAGGAACGTCTGGCTGTTACCCTGCGCAGCATCGGAGACGCTGTGATAACGACTGACAGCGACGGTCGGATTGTCCTCATGAACCCCATTGCCGAAGATCTCACTGGCTGGAAGGAGACCGATGCGGTGGGCCGACCGCTGATGGAGGTCTTCCAGATTGTCGACGAGCGAACTCGCGAGCCCTGCGCCAACCCGGTCGACAAGGTTATTTCAACACGTCAGATTGTCGGGCTGACCAACCACACATTGCTGCTCGCCAAAGATGGAGGCGAATCGTTGATAGCCGATAGCGGTGCCCCCATCCTTGACATCCAGGGTGAGATACTCGGCGTCGTGTTGGTGTTTCGAGATACCACTGAACGGCAGCGAATGGAAAAAGAGTTGCTCAAAGTGGAAAAATTGCAGTCCCTGGGAGTCCTGGCTGGCGGCATTGCCCACGACTTTAACAACTTTTTAACGGGCATTATCGGCAATCTCTCCCTTGCCAAGCTGGATGTGCAGCCCGGTCATCCGGTGGGTCGGGCGCTGGGCGAGATGGAAAAAGCGGCCCTGCGTGCCAAAGACCTGACCCAGCAGTTGCTCACCTTCTCCAAAGGCGGTGCGCCCGTTAAACAATCCACCCGAATAGAAGACTTGGTACGCGAGTCGGCGCTATTCGCCCTGCGCGGTTCCAATGTGCGCTGTGAGTTTGATATCGAAGACGGTTTGCGACCTGCTGATGTCGACGATGGTCAGATCGCCCAGGTGGTTCACAATCTCATGATCAATGCCGATCAATCCATGCCGGATGGCGGGGTGGTTACTGTCAAGGGGTTTAATGTCTCGCTAATGCCCGGCAATCCATACGCCCTCGATCCCGGCGACTATGTACAACTGAGCATTCAAGACCAGGGAACGGGTATCAAAAGAGCGTATCTGAAAAAGGTCTTCGACCCCTATTTTACCACCAAGCAAAAGGGCAGCGGGCTGGGGCTGGCGGTGGCCTTCAGCATCATTGCTCAGCACGACGGGCAGTTGACCGTGGACTCGACACTGGGGGAGGGTACTACCTTCACCTTGCTGCTCCCCGCTTCTCAACGCCCCCAGACAGCCAATACCCAAGCACCCGAAGGCTTGATAACAGGCAGCGGTCGCATACTGGTGATGGATGACGAGGACTTCATTCGTGAACTGGCCTCGATGATGCTGCAAAAAATGGGCTTCGAGGTTACGCTCGCAGAAGACGGCCAGCAAGCCGTGGCCCTATACCGTGAAGCTTTAGATGCGGGCAGCCCCTTCGATGCCGTCATTTTGGATTTGACCGTGCCCGGGGGGATGGGGGGCAAAGAGACCATGCGTCAGCTGTCAGCCGTGGATCCGCGGGTGCGGGCCATTGTCTCCAGCGGGTATTCCAATGATCCGGTCATGGCCAATTATGCCGACTATGGGTTTCGTGCAGCGGTCAGAAAACCCTATTTGGTTCAGGAGATGAGCCAAGTCCTTGATGAGGTGACCAAAGGACGTTATCCAAAACATGATACGTCGCTTCGGAATGGGTAACTCGCGTTCTCGCTGAACTTAGCTTTTTTTCGACGTGATGGTCTGAAACGAAGTAATCTCTTGCCGAATCTTTTTTTTATTGCACTTCGGGCATCTGATCTTTTTTTTCTCATAGTCAGAAATCGATTTGATTACACTGAAACTCTTTTTGCATTTTTCACAATAGAAGTCATAGGTCGGCATAATGTCCCTCCAATTTGAGTATCGTTTTTCCGCGATGATACCCGCATCCATTTAAATAATGATACCCCTGGATATCAAGGTTCGTAAGGCCTGCGGCCCTGGCCCATTTTACCGCTTCCAAATACGCGCTGCGGTTGATCTTGCGCGATATTTCAGGATACGCCAACACTTTATACATGGGACGATATTGCGACATCAGATTGAGGTACGTATTATTGGGAAGATTTT
>JASFFF010000422.1:0-3884 GCA_050124445.1 Desulfosarcina sp. | reverse complement strand
AATACCATCCAATCCGGTCAAGCACAGGATCGTATTCGCATCCTGTTTGGCTAATTGCTCCATTGGCAAAGGGCGTTGTCGTACCTGCACGGGCGGCATATTCTCTGTATCCTTATCACCGACACCTTTATGGCAGGAGAAAAAGAGGGTAATCATACATAACGAAACGAGGCGTATACATCGTTGCTTCATTGTGATTCTCCTTTTTCAACCACTTCGATCTGTGCACCGACATCCGCCGCCATTTGCGCCAGGCTGACGGGCAGCGCTTCCCCGAACTGGCACCGGATAGCTTTTACCAGGCGTGATCCCCGGTTTGTGTCACCACAACTGGCGGCATCGCTATGGGGGGATGCCCTGCCAGTGGACCCACGGGCATTGGGGGTCTCTGGTCAGTACCGATGCCGACGCCGGCAGGTGTTCGTGGGACCCCGTCACCAGACAGCCGCCCGCTGCCAGGCAGGAGATGATGCCTTTCAAGGCCGTATCGCGTTTGGCGCCACGGTAGTAGGTCAATAGATTGTTACGCAACAAGATCAGTCCAAAGGGGCCTGGTTCCGGCGGCGCGTCGAGCAGGTCATGGCGTTGCCAGCGGACAGGTGGCAAGCGATGGGATTGGAGGTGGAATTGCCGGCCGCCTTTTTGCGATTGGAAATATTTCTCTCGCAAATGGTCGGGCAGCTCTTTGAGACTGTTACGGGTGTAGATGCCGATCCGGGCGCGTTCCAGACAATGGCCCGAGGCATCCGTAGCCAGCAGGTTCAGCCTTGCCGGAATGACCGCTTCGCAGTGCACCATGGCCAGCGTGTACGGCTCTTCACCACCGGCACAACCGGCAGACCAGGCCCGCAGTGGCGGTTCGAACTGCCTGAGCAAACTGGGCAAAATGCGAGTTTGCATGGTCTGCCACAACTGGTGGTCACGAAAAAAGCGGCTGATGGTCACCCGTAGGCAGGCTTCACAAGCCCTTTTTGCCTCAGGCTGACGATTCAATTGCTCGATGTATTGTTCAATAGTTGAACAACCTATTGACAGCATGTGCCGTCGCAGCCGTTTTTTTACCCCCTTGCGTACCTTGCGATAGCCTGCCCAGGGGCGGTTCAACCGGTCCAACAGGATGCCAAATTCCTTATCACTCAACATTTTAACTATTTCAAAATGGTGGAGTCAAAAGCGCTTCGGTGCTTCAATGGTTGCGGCTGCTACCGGGTGCAAAGCACCCGGTTTGAAACAACCAATCAAACTAAAGGGTGTTGGTGCTCTGGTGGGCCAAAATGGCCAAATCCGTTTGGACTCGATACCAATAGACTACCATCCGGTTGATCAACCTGAACAATTGTGTATATATGACGCGTATGCATATCCATCCAATTCCAACCAAAAGGGGCCCATCATGATTCTGTCGAGAGCAGCGGTGCTCGTGTTGCTTTGTTTACCCCTGGGTTGTGCGGCCCTGTCGGAAAAGGGCAAGATGGAAGAATTCGGAAGGGCCATGGACTCCTATGATACGGCCATGGTCATATCCGATTTCAACAGCGTTTGTAAGCAGGTCGATCCGATTGTGATGGGGCGCGAACAATGCCGGCAACGATATGAAAATGTCAAGATCGTCAGCTACGATGTGCTGGCCGTCAACGTGGCGAATGATAAGCGCCAAGTAAACCAGGCCGTTGAAATCCAATTCTTTTTTCTGGATCGCTACGTCCTTAAAAAGATGCAGTTCGATCAGTCATGGCATTATGATGAAAGCCTGAAACGCTGGCTTCTCAAAACCGAGCCTCCGCAATTCAAATAGCTCAGTCCTCTGAAACATCGAGTAGTTCAGCCCCTGTCGCCCGGATCAACTCCGACGACGATACACGCAACATGGCGTCAATATCCCCGCCGCCCCCGTAAACAGTATGCCATGCAGTGACGGCCCGGTCCACCAATGTTCTCAACGGCTGACGGTGGCCAAACGGTGGCATGCTGCCAACCACATAGCCGGTTATGGACAAGGCCTGTTGGGCGTTGGCAAATTTTACCTGCTTGCGGTTCATGCCCAAAAAGGCAGCCAGTTTCTTGCGGTCCACTCGGGCCGGGCCGTTGTTGATAACCAAAATGGGCTGTTCGCCGGCCAAAAACAACAGTGACTTGATAATTAACCGGCTGCTTACACCCAACGCCGCGGCTGCTTCGGCGACCGTGGCGGTGTGCGTTTCCATGGGGAGAATGGCGGCTTGTAACCGATGGGTGTCGATATAGGTCTGCAGATCCGTCCGGTTCAGCGGTTGCGTCATATGGCCTCCTGTCAAATTGACGACCCTTCGGCGATGGGGATATTATCCTCGTTCCGTTTACCATCAGATGCACGAAGATTGCCGGTGCTGAGGGTTTAGGCGAATGTTTTTCCGTTCCATGCGAAGCAGCCGCGCTGAAGGTCGCGAAAATCGATGAACACCCGTCCCGGTTCAATACCCAGGGCGGTGCGGACGAAGTCGCTGATGACTGCGGCAAATGCGTTGCATTGATCCTCGGACAAACCGATGCTTCTTAATTCGATAAAGGCGGTCGGGGCGTCGCTGCCGGCAAATGTCATGGTTGCATTCGCAGATACGGCGGCCATGACATAGGCTTCCGCTTTTCCCAGCAGTTCGGCGGCAAAAGCAGACGCATTTTGGGCCAATTCGGCAGCAGAATCCTGATCTAAAGATGCGTTGGTCGTGATTGAAAAGTAAGGCATGGTTTCCTCTGTGAATGGTTTTTTTAAAAGATACCACCTGAATTTTGCGCAAGCCTGAGGCTATCGTCTGCAGGCATGTTAGGGTGCAGCCATGGTGAACTGTTGCCAGCCCTTACCAACGCCGCAATTGAATGGTGTCGGCAACCAGACGCGCTTGAGGGGCACCCCCCAGCCAGTAGATCCGGTCGTGATTCACGCGGCATTGGCGATAGGCCAAATCCGGAAAACAGGAGCAGCCGTCACTGGTCAATGACCTATCCGGCGACTGCAGGGAGCATAACGCGGATTGCAACTGCAGATGAACAAACCCATCAGGATGGCCAACAGCATCCAATGCGTGCTGGGTCCGGGAATTGAAAGGGCCTGGCGGTTTACCATCGGACTGCTTCCAGGCGATAGCTTGCCTGAGAATGATGGCTACTTGCGACGTTGCAGATACTTGCGTTGCAGGCCATAAATCACTTGAGTGAGCCGCTGCTGTGCTTCCTTTTCCATCTCTTTGAATTCGAAGGCGTAGCGGTAGAAGCCGCGTTCCTGATCGTGCTCGATTCGTTTGACTTCGGCACGCTTGACGGCAATGGTTTCATCGCCTTCATTCTCGTCGCCCGGAAACACCATGCGGATATCGTACACCTGTTGATCCACTTTGAGTACAGAACCGCGTATGAACTTGAAATTGTGTTTTACCAGAACACCGTAGGCGCCACCAAGGCTGATGTTGATCAGGTCGAGATCACCCCGAATCTTTTTCAATTTGAAGTGCATGCGGGTGCCGGTAAAGGCATTTACCCTGAAGTTGCGGCGGCGCTGCAAGCGCTCGACATGCTCGGGGAAGGGAATTTTCAGGCCCTGTTCGCAAAGTTCGCCGCCCTGCGTATTGAAAATGTACTCCAGATGGTCCGGCCCGTTGAAATTGAAGCGTAAATGCCATAGATCCTTTACCGCGGCAGCTTCTTTAAAATCGTCCGGAGGATCGATTAGCAGGTGAATGCCGTTGGCCTCCGTTGTTATCCCGGTGATACAGGTGAGTCGATCAAAACCCGCCCCGACGACGTTCATGGAGATGATGATTCTTTTTTCGATCAGTTCATTGAACAATTCGGTGAGCTTTTCACCCTGAACTTTTCCCGCTTCCCCCATCGTTAGTGACCCTTGCTCTACA
>JASFFF010000421.1:0-3889 GCA_050124445.1 Desulfosarcina sp. | reverse complement strand
GCCAGATGCCGTTCGGCCATGGCCATGCCGACGGCATTGGCAAAGCCCTGACCCAGGGGGCCGGTGGTGGTTTCGACTCCAGGGGCATGGCCGTATTCGGGGTGCCCGGGCGTCTGGCTGCCCCATTGGCGGAAATTTTTGATCTCCTCCAGGCTGAGGTCATATCCGGTAAGATGCAGCAGGCTGTAGAGCAGCATGGAGGCGTGGCCACCGGAAAGAACGAAACGGTCCCTGTCGGGCCAGTCCGGGTTCTTCGGATTATGCTTCATCACCTTTGTCCACAGCACGTAGCCGGCCGGTGCCAGCCCCATGGGGGCGCCCGGATGCCCGGAATTGGCTTTCTGAACCGCATCCATGGACAGGGTGCGGATGGTGTTGATGCAAAGATCGGCGGTGGTCGACTGCTTTTTGGGAGTGCCCATGCTCATGTTTTGCTGCTCCTTGTAGATGGCGTTCAACTAGGCCAATCATCGATTGAGGTGTTAAAATGGGGTGATACAAAAGATCGGGTGTTGAATCAAGGCTTTTAAGGCCACAGGGCCGGGCAGAGTGGTGCCACTTCAATACTGACGGCCATCGGCAGGCAATCCATGCCGATGGCCATATGGGTTAAAACAGGGGTTATAGCGCCCGCATCCACTCGGGCCGCAGGGTAACCTTGCCCGCCAACGCGTCATCGATCAGGGCCAGGGTTTTGGCCTTTTCCTTGGGCATGCGGGCACGGATGGGCAGGTAGTTGGAGGCGTGGTTGGCGTGAAACAGACCCTGGGTCTGATGGGTCTCAGCGATCATGGTACGCAGCTCGGCAAGCATTTCGTCCGGTTCGATGAGTTCGAAGCGACCGGATCGGTAGTCATCATACATGGGTGTGCCGGGGATCAGCATCAGGCTCAGTGCGCCCACATATTCCGGGTCGATGGCGGACAATACCCGGCCGGTTTCCCGGGCATGGATCTGTGAACGTTCCCGCCCGGCCAGTCCCAAGAGTACGGTGATGGACAGCTTGATGCCGGCGGCCCTGGCTTTTTTACCCATGTCGATCATCAACTGGGCGGAAGCCCCTTTATTGATGGCCTTGAGTGTTGCGTCGTCACCGGTCTCCAAACCCATGTAGGCGATGCCGATGCCGTTTTGGCGCAGCGCTTTCAATTCATCCAGGCTTTTCATCTGCAGGCTCTTGGCATTGGCGTAAACGCCCACCCGGGTTACCCAGGGCAATTGCCGTCGAATCTCATGCAGTATTTTCATCAAGCGCTTTTGGGGAATGATCAGGGCGTCACCGTCGCATAGAAAGACACGGCGCTGTCGCTTACAGTGGGCAGCGGCAAAGGCGATGTCGGACATGATGATGTCGTCGGATTTAATCTTAAACCGTTCCCCCCGATATGCCCCGCAGAACGTGCATTTGTTGCGTGAGCAGCCCACGGTGACCTGCAGCAATATGCTGTTGGCTTCACTGGGGGGACGGATGATATTGCCTTCGTAATGCATAAGTAATTCCCTTTGGAAGAGCCAGCTTCAAAAGGCCCCATTTCAGCCACTATCTGTGTCGGGCTTCCACTCCAATCCTCGACATACTTCAAGTGTGCCTCCGGTTGAAATGTTACCCCTGCCTTGATCTTGGCCGAACTGCGAACTCTTGAAGCCGGCTCCGTACGTGGTCATGTGCCGCAATGGGCATTTTTGGACCCAGGCCGGCATTCTCGCTCAGCCGAAATTAAATTTTTGATGTTAATCTGATGGCATTTTGACGTATTGTCAACCATTGACCATTTTGATATAAAAAGCTTCATCAAATGAACATCGTTTATACAGCTTCGCAGACCCCAACGTGACATATTAACAAATGATTGGCGTGGCCATCAGCGAGCCTCGAGCCACGATTCAACCCGCATCCACAGCGAATTGCAGGGAGGAGAACCACCCATGGGCAAACTATTGTGGCAGCCGTCTCGAGAACAGATCCAGTCCTCCAACATGTATCGGTTCATGACCTCGATCAACCAGCGTTACGGAACATCCTTCGAAACCTATGACGATCTCTACCAATGGTCCATCGATCAGATTCCCGACTTCTGGCGGGAGATGTGGGACTTTGCCGCCATCAAGGCCTCGGCGCCCTTCGAAGAAGTCGTCGACGATGCCGATAAAATGCCCGGCGCACGCTGGTTTGCAGGCGCCCAGCTTAATTTTGCCCAAAACCTGCTGCGTTTCCGGGACGATCGCCTGGCCCTGGTGTTCCGGGGTGAGGATCGGGTCCGGCGGACGTTGACCTATGCGCAGTTATACGACGAGGTGGCCCGCGTCGCCAAAGCCCTGACGGATGCCGGCGTTCAGCCCGGAGACCGCATAGCTGGTTTCATGCCCAATATGCCCGAATCGATTATTGCCATGCTGGCCGCCACCTCAATCGGGGCGGCCTGGTCCTCCTGTTCGCCGGATTTCGGCATCAAGGGCGTTCTGGACCGCTTCGGCCAGATCCAGCCCAAGGTGCTCTTCACAGCGGATGGCTATTTTTTCAAAGGCAAGGCTTTGGACTCGCTGGGACGCATTGCCGACATTATCCGCCAGATCCCATCTGTGGAGCGTCTGATCGTGGTTCCCTATACCGATGAGAATCCGGACATCAGCGCGATTGCCAAGGCAGTAATGCTTGACGATTTCAAATCCGAACAAACGGGGCTGGAGATCCATTTCGAGCAGTTGCCATTCGATCATCCGCTTTACGTGATGTACTCTTCCGGCACCACCGGTCTGCCCAAGTGCATGGTCCAGAGTGCTGGCGGCATCCTGATTCACCATCTCAAGGAATTGATATTGCACACCAATCTTTCGCGCGAGGACACCATCTTTTACTTTACCACCTGCGGATGGATGATGTGGAACTGGCTGGTCAGCTCCCTGGCCACCGGCGCCACCTTGGTGCTCTTCGACGGAAATCCGTTTCACCCGTCACCCAAAACGCTGTGGCAGATGGCCCAGGATGAAAAAATAACGGTATTCGGCACCAGCGCCGGTTACCTGGCCGCGCTGCAGTCCGCCGGCGTCAGGCCTAAAGATGAATTCGACCTGTCGGCCATGCGGGCGGTGCTTTCCACCGGCTCTCCCTTGTCTATCGAAAGCTTCGAGTTCGTTTACGAGTCCATCAAATCCGACCTGCAGCTGGCGTCCATTGCCGGCGGTACCGATCTCAATGGTTGTTTCGCCCTGGGCAATCCCATGGGACCGGTGTACGCCGGCGAACTGCAGTGCCGGGGGCTGGCCATGAAAGTTTATGCCTTCGACGATGACGGCCAACCGGTCGTCGCCCAGGAGGGCGAATTGGTCTGTACCGCCGCATTTCCCTCCATGCCGATCTACTTTTGGAACGACCCTGAGGGAAAGAAGTATCACAAGGCCTATTTCGACGTTTATCCCGGTATCTGGCGCCACGGCGACTACATCGTGGTCACCGAGCACGGCGGCGTGGTGATGCACGGTCGCTCCGATGCCACCTTGAACCCGGGCGGCGTGCGCATCGGCACGGCTGAACTCTACCGCCAGGTGGAACAGCTATCCGAAATCGAGGACAGCGTCGTTGTTGGCCAGAATTGGGGCAACGATGTGCGGGTGATCCTGTTTGTCAAAATGGCCCCCGGGATCCAACTCGACGACGCACTCGAGAACAGAATCCGCCAGACCATCCGGGCCCATGCCTCCCCGCGCCATGTGCCCGCCAAGATCATCCCCGTGCCGGACATCCCTTACACCCTGAACATGAAAAAGGTTGAATTAGCAGTCAAAAAGGTGATCCACAACCAGGAGGTGAAAAATAAGGATGCGTTGAGAAATCCGGAGGCGCTGGATCATTTCGCCGGTATTTCAGCCTTGCTGGAAGATTGAGCATTCG
>JASFFF010000420.1:0-3890 GCA_050124445.1 Desulfosarcina sp. | reverse complement strand
GCGGGCGTATGCGTTGATTGCCAAATTCGTCGATCATCCGCCATCCCGGATGGAATTGGCCAACGTGGTTGGTCTACCCGCCAGCCAGTCGGCCATGGACCGGATCTTGCCGGTTGCCGATATGCCAATCGCACTGAGGCGAGCCATATTATCCGGCAAGGTGGCATTGCCTGTGGCCCTGCAGATTCATCAGCTATCCAGCACAGACGCCATGGCATTGACCGAATTTTTCAATCGGATAACCGCCGGGTTGAATGTCCAGCGAGAGTTGCTGGACCTGATCGTGGATATATCCCGAAGGGATGGCTGCGCCATTGCGGACCTGATCCAACGGGATGATGTCACCCGTGTCTTGAGCGACCCGGAAACACCGGCACCCCAAAAAGTGCAGGCGCTGCGAAAAATGATCAAAGCCATCCGCTTTCCGGCCTTGAGTCAAGCTGAAGCAAATTTCCACCAGATGGTGCAGTCAGTTAAATTGGACCCCCACATTCAGATCCAGCCGCCGCGCTTTTTTGAAGGCAAGAACTACCGTGTCTCCATGACCCTATCATCCCGCCGGCAACTCAAGCGCCTTCAATTGGAGCTGGATAAATTGGCCGATCACCCCCATTTGCTGCCAGAGTAAACCCTCCGGCAACCCGACCGTCTCGAACATTTCGAACCACCTTGTACGGCTCAGCCCGATTCGGCTTCATCTATGGCCGCGGCCAAGTGACTAAGGTCGCTCGCTGCGGCAGTCGCGATAGGCGCCACGCCCGCCGTTGGCGACCTGTTTTGTGTGTAGATGAAAAAATAAAAACAGGTGAAAAATATGGCTTTAGGTGCAATAAGTGAACAATTAAAACTTGACAAATGTCCGGCAAGATATGTACTGTCTTTTAAGAAATAAATGGAATTCATTTATTATGGGGATTCAGGAGAGAAAAGAGCGCGAACGCGAGCGGCGCAGACAGCAAATCATGGTCGCCGCCAAGCGGGTCTTTAGCGAGAAGGGGTTCAGCAAGGCGACAATGGAAGATATCGCCAAGGAGGCTGAATTAAGCCCCGGGACCCTGTATCTCTATTTCAAGAACAAAGACGAGCTCTACGCCTCCCTGTCGTTACGCATCCTGCAGTATTTAATGATCCGTCTGGAACATGTCAACGCGGAGCCTATAGAGGACGCTTCCCAGCGCCTCTTGGCGCTTAAAGAGGCCATGTACGACGTTTACGAGTTCGACCCCCTGATTTTGATCAATATGTTCCACATGCAGTCAAGCGAAACCTTGAAAAACCTGTCGCCGGATCTCTTGCTGCAGATCGAAACACTGAGCCGAAACTCCTTGAAAGCCATGGCCAATATCTTTGAGGACGGCATTCGAAAAAATGTGTTTGTCGACCGGCACCCAACAGCAGTTGCCGATATTCTTTGGGCCCTATTTTCCGGCATCGTACTCTGGGAAACCAGCAAAAAAATCATCAACGGTGAAAAAGACTATTTGAAGCAGACGTTCGATACCGCCTTCGAGATTTTCTCTCGCGGGATTATGCGCCACTAGCATGGCATGCAAATTCTTAGCTCATTACACCACTTAACGAACGCTTAACGAAAGGGGGGATTAACAAGGGGAGGGGATTTGTTTTCGACTTCGCCAACCAGGGGTGCAACCATTGACCGGTGATCGTTGAAAGACGGCAGCAGCATTGGGAGGGCAACCGGTGAAGGCAAGCCGAAAACGCATTCAGGTCCGACTGACATGTCAACTTTAATCGGAGGAGAGTGACCCATGGCAGAAAAAGAAGTTGTCGAAACATCAGAGGCTCAGATAGCCGTACATTGGAAGGAGGAAGGATACTACTATCCGTCCATGGAGTTCATCGCCCAGGCGAACATGACCGACAAAAGTATTTATGAACGCATGAGTCTGGATAATTTCCCAAATTACTGGAAGGAATACGCGGATCTTTTGGATTGGTACGAATATTGGGATGAGATCCTGGATACCAGCGATGCACCCTGCTACAAATGGTTCAAGGGCGGCAAGATCAACGCCAGCTACAACTGCGTGGACCGCCACCTGAAAGACAACAAGAACAAAACGGCCATTCACTTCGTTCCCGAACCGTTGGGAGAGGGCTACGCGCACATCACCTATCAGGAGCTTTATGTACGGGTAAACGAATTCGCCGCCTTGCTCAGGGATTTTGCCGGCTTGAAACGCGGTGACCGCGTCACCCTGCACATGCCCATGATCCCCGAACTTCCCATTACCATGTTGGCCTGCGCCCGGCTGGGTGTCATCCATTCACAGGTGTTCGGCGGCTTCAGCGGCACGGCCTGCGCCGACCGCATCGTCGACTCGGGCAGCAATGTGCTGATCACCGCGGATGCCTACTACCGCAGCGGAACCCTTTTGGATCACAAGCAAAATGCGGACGTGGCCGTCGAACATGCGGCCAAGGACGGCCAGAAGGTGGAGAAGGTCCTCGTCTGGCAGCGCTATCCCGGCAAGTACTCCGCCAAAACGCCCATGGTCGAAGGCCGCGACTTTTTCGTCAACGAACAGCTTGAAAACTACTACGGCGCCCGCGTCGAACCGGAGCGCATGAACTCCGAAGATCCGCTGTTCTTGATGTATACCAGCGGCACCACCGGCAAACCCAAGGGCTGCCAGCACGGCACCGGCGGCTACCTTGCCTATGTCACCGGCACCTCCAAGTACGTCCAGGACATCCATCCGGAAGACGTATACTGGTGCATGGCCGACATCGGCTGGATCACCGGCCACTCCTACATCGTCTACGGTCCCCTGGCCAACTGCGCCTCATCGGTGATTTACGAAGGGGTTCCCACCTATCCGGATGCCGGTCGCGCCTGGCGCATCGCCCAGGATCTGGACGTGAACATCTTCCACACCGCCCCCACCGCCATCCGCGCCCTGCGCAAGATCGGCCCCGACGAGCCCAAGAAATACACCTATCACTTCAAACACATGACCACCGTGGGCGAGCCCATCGAGCCGGAAGTCTGGAAATGGTATCACAAGGAAGTCGGCAAGGGCGAGGCCATCATCGTGGATACCTGGTGGCAGACCGAAACCGGCGGGTTCCTCTGCAGCACCCTGCCGGCCATCACGCCCATGAAACCGGGCAGCGCCGGTCCGGGCATGCCGGGCATCCATCCCATCATCTATGACGACGAGGGTGAAGTGCTGCCCCAGGGTGCCGGTAAAGCCGGCAACATCTGTATCCAGAACCCCTGGCCGGGCATGTTCCAGACCATCTGGGGCGACCGCGACCGCTTCGTGGACACCTATTTTACCCGCTATTGCAAAGACCCCAACAGCAAGGACTGGCGCGATTGGCCCTACCTGACCGGTGACGCCGCCGTCGAGGCCCCGGACGGCTACATCCGCATCCTGGGCCGCATCGACGACGTGATCAACGTCTCCGGCCACCGTTTGGGCACTAAAGAGATCGAGTCCGCCGCCCTGGTTGTACCGGAAGTGGCCGAAGCGGCCGTGGTGCCGGTGAACCACGAAATCAAGGGCAAGGAACCGGATCTGTATGTTGCCCTCAAACCTGGTTTCGAGGCCAGCGACGAACTGGCCAAGAAAATCAACGACACGGTGTGCACCGAGATCGGCAAGATCGCCAAACCGCGAAAGGTCTGGATCGTCAAGGACATGCCCAAGACCCGTTCCGGCAAGATCATGCGCCGGGTGCTGGGCGCCATCTCCAACGATGGGGATGTGGGCAACGTCATGACCCTGGCCAATCCTGAAATTGTGGAAGAGATCAAAGAGATGGTAAAAAAATAAGATTCAAATGAAACCGGCCGGACCGGGAACGGTTTTCCGGTCCGGCTCGAAAGGGTTTTGAAAGGAGGTGAGGGGGGGACCCTGAAC
>JASFFF010000419.1:0-3893 GCA_050124445.1 Desulfosarcina sp. | reverse complement strand
ATAGATGTTGTGGCGTTTATTGATGGCCGCTTCGTCCTGATCGTCGTCCCTGGTTTTCAGGTCGCCGCCGCAAACCCGGCATTTGTCGCCGTCGGGCTTGATCGCATCGATATAGATGTTGTTGGGGTGGTTGTTGTCATTCACGCACAGGCGCCGGCCCATGATGCGGTTTTTGGCAATTTCGCGATCCAGCAGGATTTCGACGACGATGTCCAGCGCCATACCGGCTTCCTTAAGGGCTTCATCCAGTTTGATGGCCTGGTTTTTATTGCGCGGAAATCCGTCCAGCAGCCAGCCGCCCTTGCAGTCGTCCTGCTGCAGACGGTCGAGGATCATGGGAATGGTGATTTCGTCCGGCACCAGGTCACCCTTGTCGATGTAGGCTTTGGCCTGGGCGCCCAGTTCGGTGCCCTTGCCGATGTTTTCCCGAAAGATCGCCCCGGACTCGATGTGGGGGGTGTTGTACTTGTCTTTCAGGATTGCGCCTTGGGTACCTTTGCCGCTGCCATTGGGGCCAAAAAACAAGATATTCATTCAATGTCTCCTTTCTGTATCCCGTGCGCTGCAGCCACAGGATCATTGAAAATGCCAATCGCACCGCCATACCGGGCCTCACGAATGCTGAAAAGCAAGCGGGGTTTGTGTGGTATCGCCGGGTGCCGTTCGTTCTCTTCTTTGCTACGACGGTCGGGTCGCATCAATTGTTATTGATTGTGTTCAGGCGGGCTGGCGCCGGAATGTGCCTTTCCAACCACCCCGCGTTAGTACAGAAATGCGTAAGGCTTGTCAAGCCAAGGCGCGGTGTGGGTTTTGTGTTCTATGGGCCGACGGGCTTAGGCTTCAGGTTTCGCGCGTGGCGGCTCGGGATTTCCGTTTGCTGTCGCCTGGCCTTGATTTTCGGATTTTGGGATCAGGTAGGAACGCACCCAGGCCAACGCCTGATCCCGGGAGGAGAGCTCTCCAGATAGCCGCCGTTCATCCACACGGGCCAAGAGGTGCTTGAACAGCGGGGAAGGAGAAAGTCCGAGAACAGAGATTAGATCGTTCCCGTTGATCAATGGCCCGGCTGCTGATTGTCGGTCGATATAGTCCACGTATGCCGCCATCAGCCTGCCGCAAAATGCGATAAAGTGTGCGTCGCGGCCCTGCAATACCTGTTGCTTGGCCATGATGTCCGCCATGGTGTGCACCACAATGGGCAGGGTTCGGCTGCCGCAGTGGTTAAAAAAGCGAACCATGCCCCGCTTGCCCAGACGGGCTTTTTCAGATGCGATGAAAAGAAAGAGCGGCCGGAGATGATGGCGAATAAGCGTATCGGCAACGTCACGCTGATGCCTGGAGAGCCTGAGTCGCTTACTGATACCGGCACCGATAGCCGCACTCTTTGCAGCGTGCCCGTAAAAGTGCACCCGACCGGCCTCGTCGACTTGCCGCGTGGCCGGTTTGCCAATATCGTGCAGCAGGCTGGCGTATTTCAGCATGGCCGAATGGCTGCCGAGGTCCATTTTCCTGGCAGTGGCCGCCACTGCCGGAAAGCAGGCGTCAAATTCGTTCAACAGGTCTTCCACGTGCTCATAGGCACGCAGGCTGTGTTCGAACACATCGAATTGGTGGTGCCGGTTCTGGGTGCATCCGATGGTCGCTTGCATTTCAGGAAAGATGGCCGTCAGCAAACCGCTGTCCGCCATGCCACGAATGACGGCGCCGGATTGGCTGGTATTGAAAATTTTGACCAGCTCCGCCCAGATTCGTTCCCCGGCGACGGTGTTTACCAGTTGACGGCGCCGGCTGATCGCCCTTCGGGTTCCGGCATCGATGGAAAATTCAAAACTGGCCGCCATGCGATACGCCCGCACCAGCCGGACCGGATCCTTTTCCAGGGCTGTAGTCGAAACCAGCCGAATTATTTTTTGGCGCATATCCCGCATGCCGCCGGTGCAGTCGATCAAGGCACGAGAATGGACCGCATAGGCCATGGCATTGATGGTAAAATCCCGCTGCAGCAGATCATCTTCGATGGTTGAATGGTTTAGCGGGGTGATGTCGATGGTCGTTTCCGGCGACACGATCCGCTTGACGGTAAATCCCTTTTTGCCGATATCGACGATGCGGCCGCCGGCTCTATGGGCGATGTGCTGCGCTGCGCGGCGGATATCCCCGACCACCAACAGGTCGATATCCGCCGGTGTTCGACCCAGCAGCAGATCGCGCAGCGCCCCGCCGACCAGGTAGGTGACTTCGGGAATGGCATCCAGAAAGTCTAGATCAAGTTTAGCGATAGCAGTCATTTGATATGTTATTGGGTCCGCGGTCGGTACCGGCAGCGTCGGGGTCTGGATGGTAAAGCCGCCTTGCGCCCGGCGAGGATCAAATTCCCTTGACACCGGCGAGTTCATGATATAACAGAATTTCAATTGTTTCACGGGCGGACCCGCCCATGGGGTATTGTCAACTAACTTCTATCACAAAAACACGCATATTCCTCCAAAAAACCAACTGCCCAAACCAATTCACCCGAAAGGCACCATTGCACCATGAAATCAGAAATGCCGGTATAAGGTGCAACACCTGATGGCCGATGCAGGTAAACGGAAACCGATAACGCAGTTGATGGTATATTCAACCTCGATCATTGTATCTGGGCACCGATTGCAGGTTATGCGCACAAATCAATCCTATAACGGGGTGTGTTGATGAACATCGTAGAATTGAAAAACAAAAAGATCAATGAGTTGAACAAAATGGCCAAGCAGCTGAATATTGACGGTGCTGCCGGCATGCGTAAGCAGGAGCTTATTTTTTCTTTGCTCCAGGCGCAGATTGAAAAAGACGGATTGATTTATGGAGAGGGAACGCTTGAAATTCTGCCCGACGGATTCGGTTTTCTGCGTGCACCCAACTACAATTACCTGCCCGGACCGGATGACATCTATGTTTCACCATCGCAGATACGACGCTTTAACCTGAGAACTGGCGACACGGTATCCGGCCAGATTCGCCAACCCAAGGAATCCGAACGCTATTTCGCCCTGCTCAAAGTCGAGGCCGTCAACTACGAAGATCCTGAGGTGGCCCGTGAGAAAATTTTATTTGACAACCTGACGCCACTGTACCCGGACAATAAAGTCAACCTCGAGGTCGACGCCGAAAACTACTCCGCCCGGATCATGGATCTGCTGACGCCCATCGGTTTCGGGCAGCGCGGGCTGATTGTCTCGCCGCCGCGTTCCGGTAAAACCATGCTGCTGCAATGCATCGCCAATTGCGTTGTCAAAAACCACAAGGACATCGTGCTGTTTGTACTGCTCATCGACGAGCGCCCGGAAGAGGTTACCGACATGCAGCGCTCGGTTAAGGGCGAAGTGATCAGCTCGACATTCGACGAACCGGCCGAACGGCATGTACAAGTGGCCGAGATGGTGATTGAAAAGGCCAAGCGGCTGGTTGAGCACAAGAAGAACGTGGTGATTCTGCTGGACAGCATCACCCGGTTGGCACGCGCCTACAACTCGGTTATGCCCCCCAGCGGCAAGATCCTCTCGGGTGGTGTGGACTCCAATGCCCTGCAGCGACCCAAACGCTTTTTCGGTGCGGCGCGCAACATTGAAGAGGGCGGCAGCCTGACCATCATCGCCACGGCATTGGTGGATACCGGTTCGCGCATGGATGAGGTCATTTTCGAAGAGTTCAAGGGTACCGGCAACATGGAGATCCAGCTGGATCGCCGACTGGCCGACAAACGCATCTTCCCGGCTATCGACATCAAGAAATCCGGCACCCGCAAGGAAGAACTGCTCCTCGACGAAGCCACCTTGAACCGGGTCTGGATCCTCAGGAAACTTTTTTCTTCATTGAATCCGTCGGACAGCCTTGAATTTTTACTTGAAAAAATG
>JASFFF010000418.1:0-3894 GCA_050124445.1 Desulfosarcina sp. | reverse complement strand
GGTATTGCCATCGGATGCGATCGTGCCCTCCCCCACGCCCTGGTTGCCCATATTGGATGTCCAATCGAAAGATACCTGCCGGCCGCTGATCTGCCACACCGCACTGATCGCCATGCCTGTTTGAGGGTTGTAGGACTGCGACATCAGCTCGTTTCCCTGCTGAGCAATCTGGACATTGACCCCGTCGGCATCTACCCACACACCGCTGAGATTAAGTGTTTGCGGTGGTTTGGGCGCGGGTTTCGCTTTGGGTTTCGGTGCGGTGGCCACCTTGTCCTCTTTTGATGGAGAAATGCTCACCGGTTTAGGCGAGGCCTCCGGATCTTGGGCTGCCTGTTTCTCTATTTCGGGTTGGATCTTCGGACGGGATGTTGGCGTTCCCGTAACCAGGACATAACCGACCACAGCAACAATGGCCACGACAACAGCGGCCAGTCCCAATACCATTCGGTTGCCAGATTGCCTTGGCGTCTTGACTGGAGGTGACGGCTGTGCTGCGGGCCGATCCATTCGATCCAGCCCCAACAAATCAGCCAGTGAAGACAAGAGATGGTTCACGTCCTGACTCCAGCGCTCATGGCGCAATTCCAGCGCCTGCCGGCGGCTCAGCGGCTGCAACATATCCGGCAGCGACGCCGGTGTGGGCATCTTGGCATTTTTTACCAGCACGGGTATGACCGGCACCCCTTTTTCAAAGGCTCTGGCGACCTCCATACGCACAAAATCCTGGTGATCGTCCAGGCGCCGATTGCCGGCGGCATCGGTACAATCAAGCCAGTCCTTGCCGATCAGGACCAGCAGAGCGACGCAATTGGCAAGGCTCTTGTCGATGGCTTCAACAAAGTCTGTGATTAGGCTGATGGCCTCTACATCCATGAAAACATGGTCCGCACCGACGGCACCAACCAGGCTTTGAAATAGCCCCCGGGCAAAACCCTCGGTATCTTCGCGTCGATAACTGATAAAAATATTGTTCATTACGTCGCCATCTATGAAAGGTTGGATTCCAGGCGATATCGGCGACGACTAAGAAAGCAATCAGCGGAGCAACCAAATTTCGTTGACAAGATGGACGGAGCGGTTCGGGCTCGGAATGGTCGTCGCCCTGAAGCAACATTGGGATCAGAATATCAAAAAACTAAAACTTAAGCAAAGGAGAGAAAGTTCAATATCTTATGGACGATACTGTTGATTCGAGCCAATTCGATTCCCGGCCTCTCCCCACCAAAAAAGGCCTTGACATTCAATACTTGGTCGATTATTTAGGACGCTTCTTTGGGCCGCACCACGCCAAAAGAAGCCTTCTGATCCCCAGTAGCTCAGTCGGCAGAGCAAGTGGCTGTTAACCACTGGGTCCGCGGTTCGAGTCCGTGCTGGGGAGCCAAAAAAATTAAGGGGTTAGCGAATTTACATCGCTAACCCCTTTTATTGTTCCCAACGCTATTCCCAACATAGAGCAAAAGAAACGTCGCTGATTCATCCCAAAATAGGAATGATTTCCAGTATCCAAAAACGGGAGGATACCCCGGACTCCAAATCCAAGTGTTGGGGTCGGCTGTCTCCACCAGCCATTTAACCTTGGTCTTCCTACTACATACGCTAACTTGGTGAAACCTGGTGAGTTACCAACCAGAAAGCCGCAAATTCTATTGACCCTCGATGATGATCTGTTGGAACGGATTGAGGATTACCGCTACACCAACCGCATCCCCGCCAGGTCTGAAGCTGTCAGGCGCCTGATCGATGAATCATTAAAATGGTGGGAAAAGAAAACTAAAAAGTAAAAACGCTCAATAGCTTCATCGTTCTGAAATCAATCACTATCTTGACTTAATTCAAACATCAGGTTTATCCTACTCAATATCCCCACTCTCAATATTCCTCGCAAACAAAATATCAGGATTGCCGAAAACATGAACAAGCTCGAGCTGATCCAGGCATTGCGAGACGCCGCTAATCTATCGAAATTTGAAGCCGAGGCGGTTGTGAACCTTTTTTTTTAATGAAATGACAGATGCTTTGGCCAAAAGTGAGCGGGTTGAAATACGCGGCTTCTGTTCCTTTTTCGTCAAAGAATACGGATCATACATTGGACGAAACCCAAAAACGGGTGAACGGGTCAAGATCAAACCAAAGAAGCTGCCATTTTTTAAACCAGGAAAGGAATTGAAGGAGCGAGTTGATTGGTGAAATTTGAAATTTAATTCGCTTGACCAGGCATGCAAGTAAGATGGTATCTGTATATTTACGTGATCTGCAATTATCTCAATGTATCTGTATTGGTTGATAGTTTTGGGCCACGGGGGGTAACAAATATATGCAATCCTGGACAGTTTCGCATTGTTTCACCTTATCGACGGGCTAAAGATGCGCATGGAGCAAAGATATATCTGGAGGGTCTACCTTTTGTAGATTCAAATAGAATTGCCGTCATGGGATGGTCTCACGGTGGTGAGACAACATTGCATGCTGTACAAATTAATGTGCCTTCAAGTAGTCCTTTTCAAGCGGCGGTGGCTCTTTATCCCTATTGCATACGTCTTTATATTCTCAATTCACCCCTTTTAGTATTGATCGGAGAAAAAGACGATTGGACTCCGGCAAATGAATGCAAATTTCATTTAAAACCGAAAGAAGGCTGGCCAGAGATAATCTTGAAAGTCTACCCTGATGCCTATCATGCTTTTGATGCAACGCACGGAATTGGTTTTTATATGGGACACGTAACTGGTCGGAATCAATCAGCGGCTGAAGATTCATATAAAATGGTCAAAGCATTTCTTGAAAAGTACTTGGTTGACTAATTATTGTCATTTTAGATTTTAAGATGTCTCCAACGACCATGCAGTTATCAGGCTTGGTAATTTACACCGATGTGCGAAAATAATCACAACGCACCAAATCTTGTCAAAATGGAGACTCAAGTGGTACGGTGGGAATTACCAAGACATATTGTGGTAATTTAAATAAAAAATCCAGTTACTAAGAGAATCTTAATGTATCTGCATTCAACTATAGCTTTGGAAATATCCTTAGTCAAAGTAACCCTCGAAGCAACAGTCGCAGTAAAATATTGAAATTATATCGACAAACTGAACGCATCATATGGCACGTATAGAGCAAAAAAGCTGAAAGAAATTGATTTAAAAAAAAGAAGTATGAAATTGAGCAACCAAGCGACCCATATATCCGCAGCCACTGTATAATGGGATCTTATCTGATAACAATGGAGGTTTCCAATGAGTGTTCTGATTATTATCAAGCGTGTTTTTCGGATGGATCAAACCGCCAAGCTTGTGCCCCTTCTCAAGGAGCTTAGGGATCGTTCGAAAAAACAGCCAGGCTTCGTTTCGCGGACGACTTACTCTAAATTGAGTGATCCAGGAGAACTAATTGTCATAATGGAATGGGAGTCTGCTGACGATTGGATCAACTGGATGAATCAGAGAGATGCCATCGATTTACAATGGCAGATAGATAGAATTATAGGAGAAAAATCAGTATTTGAAGTGTACAAACCTGAGAAATATTGACCCACCCGATGCACAATATGCCTTTCCTATTGGCTGCTTTGTTCAATGCGAGCCGTCACCAAAATTGATGGCCCCGTAAAAAGTCGAATATCATGATTTTAAGAGTCGCAAGTTACTGTATTTATTGATTAGAAAATTGTGAAAACTGCCTTTTCTGGACTATTTACGGCTTCATCAAAATTTAGGCGTAGATAATTAGGGGAAAAGAGAACCAAATTTACATTCAACTATCAGTATAGTAGCAGGCAATTATACTAAACCAACCATATAGAAAACCCCAGCAACCGTATTTTTCATGACCTCTATTATTACCAAATCAGGTAGGGTCAGTATGGGCTAAAGAAAGGCCTTAAAGAGAAAG
>JASFFF010000417.1:0-3894 GCA_050124445.1 Desulfosarcina sp. | reverse complement strand
GCAATCGAGGCACAGGCCAATCGGGTATTTGCCCCGGATGATCTCTACGCGCCCATGTCGTCGGGATCGGTGCCGGCCATCGGCATGGTGGTGCTGCCCTGCACGGCCAATACACTGGCTCAAATTGCCGTTGGATTGGCAGACAACCTGATCTGCCGTGCCGCCCATTGCCAGCTCAAGGAGCGACGGCCGCTGGTATTGTGCCTCAGGGAAGCGCCGCTGACCCTGATCGATATTGAAAATGCGCGCCGACTCGTCCAGGCCGGTGCGATCATCATGCCCATGAGTCCGCCTTTCTTCATGTTTGCCGCTACCGAACCGCAATCGATCAGCATGCATGATCTGCTGGACGCTTTCGTGGATCGTGTATTGGCCCTTCTGGGGCGGCCTGCGGACCGCTCCTGGGAGGACGTCCGTTGAGCTTTATCGATCTGCGCACTTTTCTGGCCCATTTGGAAAAAACAGGCGATCTGGCCCGCATCCGCGTCCCCGTGGATCCCAACCAGGAGATGACCGTCATTCAGCATCGGATCATTGCCCGCGGGGGGCCGGCACTGCTGTTCGAAAATGTTGTTGGATCGCCCTACCGCGTGGTCAGCAATCTTTTTGGCACCCGTCGGCGAACGGATCTGGTATTTGGTGGTGATCCGAAACAGTTGGGCCAACGTGTGTACCGGCTGTCCCGGCGCCTCATGCCACCGGGCATTCGTGGCATTTTCAAATCCAGACGTGATCTGTGGGCCATTTCCACCGCACGCATGCGCACGGTGACAAGGGGTCCGGTGTTGGAAACCATGGACGCTAAGCCCGATTTGTATCAATTGCCGGTGCTCACCTGCTGGCCGGAGGATGGGGGGCCATTTTTCACCCTACCGCTGGTGCTCACCACCGATCCGGAAAATCGATCTGGCAATTTAGGGATGTACCGGTTGCAGCGCTTTGACCGCTCAAGCACCGGCATGCACTGGCAGATCGAAAAGGGCGGTGGCTTTCACTTCCACAAGGCCGTCCACAGGAAGCGGCCGCTGCCGGTGAGCGTCATTCTGGGTGGACCTCCGGCGTTGATCCCCGCGGCGGTGGCGCCCCTGCCCGAAGGTATCGACGAGCGGTTGTTGGCCGCCTACATGATGAACCGGCCCCTGGAGGTGATTGACAGACCGACGACCGGTCACCGGGTGCCCGCACGGGCGGAGTTCATATTGGAGGGCACCGTGACGCCGGGAGACATGCGTTGGGAGGGCCCATTCGGCGACCATTTCGGTCACTACTCCCATGCCGCCGATTACCCGGTATTCCGTGTCACACAAGTGCTGGCACGTGAGGATGCCATCTATCCGGCAACGGTGGTCGGCAAGCCGGTTCAAGAAGATTTTTTCCTGGGCGAGGCGCTCCAGGAGATGACGCTGCCCTTGCTGAAAATGATCCGACCCGCCGTGACCGATCTATGGGCCTACCCGGAAACCGGATTCCATGCCTTGGCGGTTATGTCGGTGACCGAACGCTATCCAAAGGAGGCCCTCAAGCACACCTTGGGTATGCTGGGGGAGGGGCAGGTTTCGTTGACCAAGGTCATGATCACTGTAGACCAGCGCGTGGATGCTCGCGATATTATCGCCGTAAGCCATGCCCTGTGGCGGCACCTGGATGCGACTAGCGGTATCCATCTGCTGGCCCCGACGGCCCAGGACACCCTGGATTTTACTGGGCCGGCCATGAATACAGGCAGCCGCTTGATCCTTTTGGCTACCGATGACGGCCAAACCCTGCGAGGGCAACCGCCCCACAAGGTCCCTGAACCGGCTGACCTGCACCCACATGTGCGCCAAACAGCCGCCTTGGGACCCGCCTTTTTAATGGTCCAGGTGGGCGATGAACTCGGGGACATCGAACCGGTGCGTCAGGCATTGATGCACCATCCAGCGGCCAGCAGGTATCTGTTTCACATCCTCGTTTCTCCCGATGTGCCCCTGAATGACCGCATGATGATGCTATGGGGCTGGTTCACCCGTTTCGATCCCTTGGCCGACCTGTATCCTGCCAATCGATCGGTTATCGGCAACCGGCTGATATTTGATTTTCCCATCACCATTGACGCCCGTTGGAAAACAGGGTATCCCAAGCCCGTTGAATTCGATCCAGCGGTGGAGCGGCGGGTGGACCACATGTGGAAAAGCCTCGGTCTGCCTGATTGCTGAAACCACGACGGCCACCCGACCGCCGGCAGCTTGGTTGATTGGAAAATACGACCATGGTCGACCCGATATTTGAACGATCACTGCAAAAGGGCGCCGAGTGCCAGCACCTCTCCCGGCAAGAGGCCTTCTGCCTGGCCGAAGCCATTACACCGGATCGCCTGCACCAATTGGGCGCGGCGGCGCTGGCCAATCGCCAGCACCGGTTTGGCCGGCGGGCCACCTACGTCTTCAATCTGCAGATCAACCCCAGCAATATTTGCCTAAGCGGTTGCACGTTCTGCAACTACGCGGCCTCCAACAACGCCCCTCATGCCTATGTGTTGGAGGAAAAAGAGATCGTTGACCAGGTGGCGCGCCTGCGTCCCACCGAAGCGCACATCGTCGGCGGGTTGAACCAGATCTGGCCCTTTCAACGCAACCTGGATCTAGTGCGGTCACTACGCGCGCAGTTTGGCGATCTGCACATCAAATCGTATACGGCAGTGGAGATCGACTATTTTGCCAAAACCACCGGCCAGACCGAGTCGGCGGTGCTGGATCAGCTCAAGGCTGCCGGCATGGACGCCATGCCCGGCGGTGGGGCGGAAATCTTTTCCGAACGCTTGTTCCGGCAACATTGGAAAAACAAAACCGCCCCCGACGACTGGCTGCGCATCCACCAATTGGCCCACCGCAAAGGCATTCCCACCAACGCCACCATGATGTTCGGATTCGGGGATACGTGGCGTGAACGCATTGAACACTTGTTGATTTTGAGGCGGGCACAGGCGCAATCGGGTGGATTTTCCTGTTTCATTCCGCTGCCCTTTCAGCCGGGGGCCGGCCATTTCGTCGAAAAAGGACCGACCCCACTGGAGACGCTGGCCGTTATGGCGATCTCCCGCCTGGTGCTGGACAATTTTCCCCATCTAAAGTCCTACTGGCCCATGACCGGGCTGGAGACCGGAGCGGCCGGATTGAGTTGGGGCGCTGACGACATGGACGGGACCATCAGCGAGGAGAAGATTGCCCATCTGGCCGGAGCGGCCACACCGGTGGGACTGGCCCGCGAAAAAATGGTGGAAACCATCGCCGCGGGTGGATTCACGCCTGTTGAACGGGACGGCAAATTCGCGCCCATGGAGCCGTTGGCATGAGCGCGCCGGTGGCCATGATTCCATATGCCAATATGGCTCCCTATCGTCAATTGGGTGCGCCGCATGACTGCCATTTTGTTACCCTGGTGCCCAAAGCCAGCGTTGATGCACTGGTGTCGGGCCAGGTGACCGCAGCAGCCGTTCCCGTCGGTGGCATGTGCCGGCTGGCGGGTATCATCGAGACCGTGGGACATTTCGGTATCGCCGCCAAAGGCGCTTCCATGAGCGTTCTTTTGTTCTCGCGCTACCCCATGGAAGAGATGCATGCGCCCAAGACGCTTCACTTGACGCCGGAATCCGCCTCCAGCGTGCGCTTGCTTTACCTGCTCCTGGGCCGCAGGGTCGGATTCAACCGCCTGCCTCACCTGGCTGCCCACGGTCAGGCCCCGGACGCCACGCTGCTCATCGGTGATCGAGCCTTGATCAAAGGGGTGTCGGACGCAGCTGCCGACGCATTTCCCCATGTCATCGATCTTTCGCAAGAATGGTTCGATCTATATGGGTTGCCCTTTGTTTTTGCCCGCTGGGTCGTCAGGTTGGACACGCCGGATTCGACCAAGCGC
>JASFFF010000416.1:0-3934 GCA_050124445.1 Desulfosarcina sp. | reverse complement strand
GCCAACATGGACTGGCAGGGCAACGACCCGTAACCATTCAAGATGGGATCTATTCAGGTTCCATTTCCATCCACGCATTGCCCAGCCTTACAACCATGGAAGTCCTGCCCCAATTCAACCATTAGGAGGTTCGTCATGTCCTATAGCTATAGATATGAGACGTTCCGCGCACCCAGCGCTGAATTCGACAAGCATTTCACCAGCTACCTCAACGAACGCGCCGGTGATCAGTGGCGCGTCAAGCACTGCAACTACTGCCACAGCAGTTCGGACGGCAAAAAGTACGCCTCGTGTATGTTCGAGCGTTCGTCCTGATCACCGCCAACCGGGCGTGTCTACCCCATCCCGGAGACAGGGACTGCCTGTCTCCGGCAACCACCGTGCGCGAAACGGCCGTTGTACGGATCTCCCATTGTTCCGCGCCATGAAAACCTATCGCCTCACCCGACGACAAACACTGGCCACCGATTTGCAAACCGCCTGGACTTTTTTCTCGAATCCGGCCAACCTGAAATCCATCACACCACCCTGGCTGGATTTCAACATCACCTCCCCCCTTCCGGAGACGATATATGCCGGACTGATCATCACCTATCGCATTCGTCCCATTGCCGGTATCGCCGTACCCTGGGTATCCGAAATCACCCACGTGGATCCACCCCACTTTTTTGTGGACGAGCAGCGTCACGGCCCCTACCGGTTTTGGCACCATCAGCACCGCCTGCGATTGGTCGACGGCGGTGTTGAAAAAGTCGACGACGTGCATTATCGCCTGCCCGGCGGGCTGATCGGCATCGGACTGCATGCCCTGATGATTCGCCGCAAGCTGGACGAAATTTTTCTTTTCCGCTATCATGCTCTCAATCAGGTCTTCAATTCCGGCAAGTGACGTGTTAAACGGTGTTTTTCATGGCCCGCGTTATTCGCGGTTCGCGGCAGGTGCATTACGCCTCACCTCGCAATGCCTTGACCATGAACGTCTCTGTTGGGTGCAATATCCGGGTTGTCGTTGACCGGCGTGAGCACTGTCTCCTTCGACATTCCTTTTTTCAGCAGATACCTTCATCAACGGAGGCTCTCATGGCAATCAATGCCGCCCGTATTCAGATACGCAACCATAAAGACATTCGCCAGGGCCAATACGTGCTCTACTGGATGCAGCAGTCCCAGCGGGCCGAGCACAATCCGGCCCTGGATTTGGCCATTGTGCAGGCCAATCGCCTCAAGCTGCCGGTGCTGGCGGTCTTCGGGCTGACCGACAACTATCCCGAGGCCAATTGGCGGCATTATCGGTTCATGCTAGAGGGGCTGCAGGACGCCCAACAGGCGTTGCAGCGCAAGGGAATCCGCTTGGTTGTGCGTATCGGGTCGCCGCCGGACGTGGCCCTTGATCTGGGCAGGCATGCCGCCCTGATCGTTTGTGACATCGGCTATACCCGCCACCAGCGCGCCTGGCGTCGAAGCCTGGCAGCTGCGGCAGCCTGTCGGGTGCTGCAGGTTGAGGGCGATGTGGTCGTCCCTGTGGCGGTGGTCTCCACCAAGGCCGAGTATGCCGCCCGGACCATTCGTCCGCGCATCAACAAACACCTGGATGACTATCTGGTTCTGACTCGTGCCATACGCCCGCGCATTTCGTCGCTGGATCTGGATATCGACGGCGTCGTTTTGGACGATATCGATGGCTTGCTGTCCGGACTCTCCATCGACGGCAAGGTGTTGCCGGTGACCCGATTTTTCAAGGGCGGCACCGGTGAAGCCAAAAAGCGCCTGCGCCGTTTCATTCGTCGGCTGGATCGATACGATCTCAACCGCAACCAGCCGCAGACCGACGATACCTCCCAGATGAGCCCCTATCTGCACTTCGGTCAGATTTCACCGGTTTACCTGGCCCTGCAGGTGCGCAACGCCAGCCAAGGGCAAAAAAAGGACCGGGAGGGCTACCTTGAGGAATTGATTGTGCGCCGCGAACTGGCCGTCAATTTCGTGCACTATACCCCCGATTATGACCGCTATACCTGCCTGCCGGAGTGGGCCCGCAAATCCCTGGGCGAACACGCCGGCGACCGGCGTGAACACCATTACACCCGCAGGCAGCTCGAGGCGGCTGATACCCACGATCCATACTGGAACGCAGCCATGCGGGAAATGAAATACACCGGATACATGCACAACTATATGCGCATGTACTGGGGCAAGAAAATCCTGGAGTGGTCGAAAAGCCCCGAGGCGGCTTTTGACACCACGCTGGCCATCAACAACCGCTACTTTTTGGACGGCCGCGATCCCAACTCCTATGCCGGCGTGGCATGGGTGTTCGGCAAGCACGACCGTGCCTGGTTCGAACGGCCCATCTTCGGCAAAATCCGCTACATGGCCGCCAGCGGCCTGGAGCGCAAATGCGACATCAAGGCCTACGTTAGTAAGGTGGATCGCTGGGTCGATCAGATCGGAGAATCATGATGCCTGCACCCCGAACCCTGCGCCTGATCCTGGGTGATCAGCTCAACGATGCCCACGCGTGGTTTGGCAAGCGTGACGACACGGTCCTCTACGTGCTCATGGAGATTCGCCAGGAGACCGACTACGTCAAGCATCATGTGCAGAAAATCCTGGCGTTCTTTGCCGCCATGCGCGCCTTTGCGAAAATGCTGAAAAAGCGAGGACACCGGGTGGTTTACCTGCACCTCGACGACCCTGACAATCTTCAGGATCTGCCCGCCAACTTGAAACGACTGATCGACAAACACCGGATCAAGCGTTTCGAGTACCAGTGGCCCGATGAATATCGCCTGGACGAACAGCTCAACCATTTCGTCGCCGATCTCGAAATCGATGCCCAAGGTTGCGACACGGAACATTTTCTCACAACCCGAGACACGCTTGAAAAGATGTTTGCCGGCAAAAAGCGTTTCCTCATGGAAACCTTCTACCGGGAGATGCGCAAACGCCACGATATTTTACTTGACGGCGCCAAACCCGTTGGCGGCAAGTGGAACTATGATGCCCGCAATCGGCGTCGATACGACGGTGCCGTGCCCATTCCCACACCCAAAGCCTTTAAAAACGATGTCAGCGACATCCTGAAGATGCTTCGCGATCAGAAGGTAAAAACCATCGGCAACACCACCGGCAAGCGCCTCATCTGGCCGGTTACCCGGCGGCAGGCCAACGGGCAGCTCACTTATTTTCTGGAAAACGGCCTGCCCCATTTCGGGACCTATCAGGACGCCTTGACTACACAGGGCTGGAGCCTGTTCCACAGCCGCCTCTCATTCGCCCTGAACGTCAAACTGCTCGACCCCATGAAAGTCGTCCAGGCAGCGGTGGACCGCTGGCAGGCGGCCCAAGAGACGATCAGCATCGCGCAGGTGGAGGGGTTCGTGCGCCAGGTTCTGGGCTGGCGGGAGTACATGCGCGGCATCTATTGGACGCTCATGCCTGATTTTGGCGGCATGAACGTCCTCGACCACGATGCCGACCTGCCGGACTGTTATTGGACCGGGGATACGCACATGCAGTGCATGGCCCACGCCATCGGCCAGTCCCTGGATTATGCCTATGCCCACCACATCCAGCGGCTGATGGTCACCGGAAATTTCGCCCTGCTGGCCGGTGTGCATCCGGATGCGGTAGAGGCCTGGTACCTGGGCGTCTATGTTGACGCAATTCAGTGGGTGGAAATGCCCAACACCCGGGGGATGAGCCAGTTCGCCGACGGCGGCATCATCGCCACCAAACCCTACGTCTCTTCGGCCAACTATATCCACAAAATGAGCGACTACTGCCCGGATTGCACCTACGCCCACGACCTGCGCCACGGGGAAAACGCCTGTCCGTTTAACAGTCTGTATTGGCATTTTCTGGACCGGCACCGCGACCGGCTAAGCGCCAATCACCGCATGGGAACCATGTACCGCGTTCTCGACCGCATGGA
>JASFFF010000415.1:0-3934 GCA_050124445.1 Desulfosarcina sp. | reverse complement strand
TGCGGGCTCACTCGCCTGCCCTCCATCTGTCACTCGGAAACGTACTAGAAATCACAAGGATCTCAGGTGGCAATTTTTGTGAGATAGCCAAAACCTACTCTTACTGGCCATTAACAATCCAGTGCCTATCTTTTGTCAATCTGTCCCATCGTTTTACTGAATTTGGCAGCCCGGCCTAATCTCAATTAAAAAGTAATCAATGAAATTCAGCTCAACGAAGCCGCCACCCAGTTTATTGCTTTCATTGCAGTTGCTAAATAGACTGCTTATTATCATCCCAATAAAGAACAACAATTTATCTCCAACTTATTTTTGATATTCTGTATAATCAGGGAGAAACAAACATGAGCGATATTGATTATTTACGGATATACTCAGATTCAGATGGGTGCTCCCATTTCGAGGAAAAAAAGATTGGTTTGGATACGAAAGATTATGCCCCACCAGCACCTCCTTTGTATACATCTACTATAGAATCAGCTGACAACAGCGTGTTCCTTGAGCTACCTGTTGGTTGGTACGGAGATTGGCATCCAACCCCAGTAAGACAGTGGCTTATCTTAATGACTGGAGCATGTGAGTTTGAAGCTGGGGATGGTGATAAAACTATTCGGAAAGCTGGGGATGTAGTTTTACTTGATGATACGATTGGTAAAGGGCACCAGACAAGGGTTTTAGGAGATGTTGCTGTCCAAATAGCCGCGATCCATGTTTCATAGCAATTGGGTGAACACATCATGCATGTGTCCGTTGGCAGGACGAAGTATTTCAAAAAAGGCCGACTAACCATGACCAGCCACAGCATACAACGTAAACTGAAAGCAATTTTCAGCGCTGATGTTCAAGGTTATAGCAAACTGATGGGCGATGATGACGAGCACACAGTTGTCCTAATTTCCAGTTTATGGCACTGAAAATTTGAATTAATGGGGTGACACTCCCAAGTGTAAAAACCTATTACACAGGAAGGAGTGTGACCCATGACAAAGAAAAAAAAGAAACGGTCAACCCGGGGGAAGAGAGGTTCCCGGACCTGGGCTTATCCAGTGCAGTTTCGACTGAAAATCGTCAAGCTGTATCTGGAAGAGGGGTACAGCGCGCCCCTGCTTGCCGAACAGTTCAGTATCAGCCGGACAGCCATCCGCCGATGGGTTCGATTGTATCGACAAGATGGCGTCGAGGGGCTGCAGATTAAGCGTCGAACGGGTACGCCACCGCGGGTGCCCTCCGAAGTCCGTCAGCGCATGGTGGCGATTAAAAAGGCCCACCCGGAATATGGGCCACGACGAATCGCCGATGTCCTCAAACGATTTTTCCTGATTCCCACGAGTCAATCAACGGTACACAAAACGCTCTCGGAGAAGGGGCTGGTCAACAAAGCCAAGCGCAAGCCGAAGAAGAATCCTCCCAAGCCACGGTTCTTCGAACGATCGCGTCCCAACCAGCTGTGGCAAAGCGACATCATGACCTTCCGGTTGGCCGGTCGCAACGCCTACCTGATCGGCTTCATGGACGACTACAGCCGGTATATCACCGCTATGGGGCTGTATCGCAGCCAGACGGCCGCCCACGTGCTGGAGAGCTACCGCAGTGGCATTGCCGAGTATGGTGTTCCCAAAGAGATGCTCACCGACAATGGACGTCAGTACACCAACTGGCGCGGCAAGACCCGTTTCGAAAAAGAGATGAAAAAGGACCGCGTCAAGCATATCCGTTCCCGTCCCCACCATCCGATGACCCTGGGCAAGATCGAGCGTTTCTGGAAGTCGATTCAAAACGAGTTCCTCCAGCGGGCCCAGTTCGACAGCTTCGAGCAAGCGGTGGAGCGGACGGCCTTCTGGATAAAATACTATAATCACCGACGCCCCCACCAGGGCATCGGCGGACTGTGCCCGGCCGACCGGTTTTTCGAGATCGCCCACGATCTGAAAAAGACATTGCAAAAAGGCGTTGCGGAGAACGTTTTAGAACTGGCGCTTCGTGGGCGTCCGGTAGATCCCTTTTATATGGTCGGCCGAATGGGTGACCAGAGCGTGGTCATCCGGGCGGAAAAAGGTAAAGTCAAAATGCTGGTGGACGACGATGCCGCCGGCCGAGAAAAAGAACTTGTGTACGACGCAAGAAAGGATATAGATCATGAAGACAAACCAACGACCCCGCAGGGTATTCGAACCACAGCAGAAAATCACGGCCGTATTGTCGATCTGGAGCGAGCGGCGCACGAGCTCACAGGTTTGTCAGGAACTGGACATCAGCCCGACGCTGTTGGGCCAATGGCAGAACCTGGCGATCGAGGGCATGCTCAAAGCGCTGGACCCGAAGAAGAAAGACCCCTTGCCGCCGCTCAACCACCGGCTGTCACGGCTGATCGAAAAGAAGCTGGCCGGCCCGAACGACCGCCTGGAGAAGCGTCTCAAGACACTCCAGCAGCCGGCCGGGTAACAGAGGGAGCCGATGCCAAAGCGTCCATCGACACAGCAGACAGCGCGACTGAGAGCCGAGCTGATCATGAAGGTTCGCTGCGGTCTGCTCACCGCCCGTCAGGCAGCCGACCGGATGGGCGTCTCGCGCAAGACCTTTTACAAGTGGGAGCAGCGGGGATTGAACGCCCTGCTCGGCAGTGTGACCGACCAGCCTCCGGGCCGCCGTACCAATCCTTCGGACGATCGTTGCCAATCCCTGGAAAAACAACTGGCCGAGGCGAACCGGCAGATCGATCTGCTGAACCACAAAATGGCGCTGAAGGACGTGTTGATGGATCTGGAGCTTCCCAAAACCGTCGGCGACCGGGCGAAAAAAAAATGAACGCATCTGCCAGGTGGTGGCCATGATCGAAAAGGCGAAAGCCAAATTTACACTGTCGTATGCCTGTCTGGCGAACCAAGTGGGGTTGAGCTACCGCACGCTGATGCGCTGGAAGCGGCGTCTTGCCGACGGGCAGGCCGCCGTGGAAAAGCGGGGACCGAAAAAGGTCCGCCCGTTGAATCTGAACGAACTGAAAGCCAGGATCCGGGATTTGGATCACGGCGCCAAACGTAGCTTCGGCACTGGTCAACTCCATGGCGCCTACGCCGGGTGCATATCCCGCAGGGAATTGAATCAGCTGGTTCGAAAGGCGCGCCGCGAGGCCAACCGCCGTCGGAAAGCCGAAGCCTGTCGCGTCCGCTGGCTTCGGCCCAACCTGGCCTGGGCGATTGACGATTGCCGGAAAAGCGATACCGCCGTATCGGGAACACTACATCTTCACAACCTGACGGATCTTTGTTCGCGTTATAAACTGCCGCCGATCGCCTCTGGTCATTTGCCCTGTGGTGAGGAAGTCGCCGGGCATCTGGCGCATCTGTTTGATCGCTTCGGCGCCCCGTTGTTTTGCAAGCGCGACAATGGCGGCAATCTGAACCACGCGACTGTTGACGAAGTGCTGGAAAACGCCTGGGTGATCCCGGTTAACAGTCCGCCATATAATGCGCCTTACAACGGGGCCGTCGAGCACACCCAGGGAGAGTTCAAAAGTTATGTCAAGCGCTGGCAGTGGAAAGCCAACTCAATGGAATCGCTTTCTCTCCTGGCTGAAACCGCGGCGCATGTGTTGAACCATAAATCCCGGCGCTGCTTGAACAATCGCACAGCATGCAGGACCTATTTTGGAGACAACCGTATCCGGTACTCAAAGCGTCAACGACGAGGCATCTATGTTTGGATCCGAGACCTGGCAAGCGAAATCGCTTCCCGGGATGGCAAGTCCAAAATCACCAACGTTGAATGGAGAGTCGCGGCCAAGCAGTGGCTGTTGAAGAACGATTTAATCAGGATCGAAAAGGCTGGGAATGTGTCACCCCATTTAAATCGAAAATTGTGCCATAATTAGCGATGTCGCACACATTTATACAACAGCAATGGGGGATAAGCATCAGTACTTTCACCACTAGTTCCC
>JASFFF010000414.1:0-3960 GCA_050124445.1 Desulfosarcina sp. | reverse complement strand
GACATGATCTGGGCCAAGGACATGGACAACCGATACCTGTTTGCCAACCGGGCCTTGTGCGACCAGCTGCTCATGTGCCAAAGCCCGGAAGTGGTGGTTGGGAAGAACGATCTCTACTTTGCCGAACGCGAGCGGGCCAATGGTCAGCGACATACCTTTGGAGAGGTGTGTGAAAATTCGGACGAGATTGTCAAGTCCAAACAAAAAGCCATGCGTTTTGTAGAAGATGGCCTGGTGCGTGGACAGTATCTGATTCTGGACGTGCACAAAGCACCACTGTTGGATGAATCTGGAAAGATGATTGGGACGGTGGGCTGCGGACGCGATATCACTCGCGAGCGGGAAATCCAAAAAGAATTGGAAAAGAGCCGGGTTAGCCAGGAATTGCTTCAGGAGACCGCATCGGGTTTTGCTGTTTTCCGTCTATGGCTCTCATCTAAGGAGCCCAAACAGTTGAAGGTGGTCTTTGTCAGCCCGTCGGCAACGGACATCGCCGGGATCACCCCGAAAAAAGAAGTTGATCAATGGTTCCAGATTCATCCCGATGACGCCAAAAACGTACGCCAGGCTTTCACCAAGGGGTTCAGCAGCTTAAAATTCAATCAGCGATTCAGGATTTTCCACCCTATCCGTTCTCGGTGGCGCTGGCTGCAGGTCATTGCCACCGGCGTCGGCGGGCAAACGGACACTTACATCAATGGCGTCATATTCGATATCACCGAACAGGTGAAAAGCAATGAAGCCCTGGCGGCCAAAGGTCGTGAATTGGAAACCCGAACCGACAGTTTGTCTGAAGTCAACACCGCCTTAAAAGTACTGCTTAAAAAAAGGGACGAAGACCGCAAGGCCTTGGAGGAAAAGGTTCTCTACAACGTTAAATCACTAATCCAGCCGTATCTGAACAAGATGAAGCGCAGCGGCTTGAACGCCAGGCAAAGTGCCTTTCTCGAAATCCTGGAATCCAATCTCAACGAAATTGTATCGCCGCTGAGCCGCAAGTTATCCTACGACTACCTGGGATTTACCCCCACCGAAATTAAAGTGGCCACCATGGTTAAACAGGGCAAGAAGGCCCGAGAAATCGCACGTATGCTAGGCATTTCGACGCGCACGGTCGAAGGCTACCGCTACGCTATCCGTGAACGCTTAGGCATAAAGGGGAAAAAGGTCAATCTGCGCACCTACCTGCTTGCCATCAGATAGCCCGTTCTTTTTTAGGCAAGCGATGGGTACCAATCTAATGAATTGTGATATTCGCACCGCATCATCTCTTGGTCCTAAGCCAGGAGGCTGGCGTACCAGAGAATCAAGGCGTTGCCGAAAAAAAGGTAGATGACGGCACCGATGGCCAGAAATGGACCGAATGGAATGGCCAACCGCATCCCTTTTCCGGATCGAATCATGGCCAGCACGCCGACCAGGGTGCCGATGGCTGAGGCTGCAAAAAGCGTGAATAGAATACCCCGCCATCCAACCATGGCGCCGATCATGGCCAGCAGTTTGATATCCCCGCCGCCCATGCCCTCTCGGCCTGTCATCATTTGGTAGACCCACGCTACGACAAAGAGGCTGCCGCCGCCGGCGAGAATGCCGATGGCGCTGGCTTGCCAGGTAAGGGTGGGAACAGCCAGTGCGGCCAAGAAAAAGAGTGGAATTCCGGGTAACGAGATGCGGTCAGGGATAATTCGATGGTCCAAATCGATAAAGGCGACCACAATCAAGGTGGCGATGAAAGCAAAGGCGACCAGCGCATGAACGGTGGGCCCGAATGCCAAACTGCAGGCCATGGCGAGGATTCCCGTCAACAGTTCGACCAAGGGGTAACGGATAGCGATAGGGGTCTTACAGTGACGACATTTGCCCATGAGCACCAAATAGCTGATAATCGGGATGTTGTCGAAAGACGCGATCGCCTGATTGCATTGGGGGCATGTTGAACGCGGATGAACGATAGATATTCCGGCGGGCAGGCGATAAATGCAGACATTTAAAAAACTGCCGATGCAAGCACCAACGATGAAAGCCATCAAAGATAGGGGCAAAATGGGGCTCATTGGACTCCACTGCGTGTGCGTTGTTAAGGATGCCGGAACGATCTGAAAAAGCGCGCCCTTACAAAAACAGAAACCACTTTTTTCCAGCCAGCCGGCTCATCGGCAAAAGGCTCTGCATGCGTCGCTTGGTGCGAGACCCAATGCGGTGATTGGTTGCCTTCAGAGCGGGTGCTTTGCATCCGGTCCCATTCCAACCATTGAAGCACCGACGTGCGTTGACGCGACACCGGATCTCCGTGTCTGCGAAAGCTTTTTAAAAGAACCGGCCCGGCATTGTCAAAGAAAAATTAAGTATTAAATTATAGTACATTTTGCGTTGGAGCTCCCCTAAGCAGCGCTGATATCGGATGTACATGGTCACTCATATTTCCAGGAGCAAGAATGGGCGAAACAGATAAGGACGATCTAATCAGCATCATCGAAGATGACGACCCGGATGCTACCATTCCATTAACCCTTCCCATGATGCCGGTGAGGGATGTGGTCATTTTCACTGATATGCTGTTGCCGTTGTTCGTTGGGCGTGAAAAGTCGGTTAACGCCATCGAAGAATCAATCGCCAAAGACCGCTACCTCTTCGTCGCCACACAGGTTGATCCCGGCATTGAAAAGCCCAAAACCGATGAAATCTATCGGATCGGAACGGTAAGTCGAATATTGCGCATGCTCAAATTGCCGGACGGTCGGGTAAAGGCCTTGGTTCAGGGAATTGCCAAAGCAAAGATCCTAAAATATGTGCGCAAACGATCCGTCTTTCGTGTGAAAATCGAACTCATCGACGAGCCGGAACTGGCTGATGTCGATCTGGAAACCGAGGCGCTGATGCGCAACGTAAGGGAATATTCTGAAAAAATTCTTACCTTGCGCGGTGAGTTTACCAGCGAGGTGGGGTCCATCCTCAGCAGTATCGACGATCCTGGCAGATTGGCCGATTTGGTGGCTTCCAACTTGCGCTTAAAGATTGAAGAAGCCCAGGCCATCATCGAGATTATCGACCCCTATAAGCGTCTTAAAAAGGTCAATGACCTCCTGTTTCGTGAAGTGGAACTATCCGCCATGCAGGCCAAGATTCAATCCGAGGTCAAGGACGAAATCTCCAAAAGCCAAAAAGATTATTTTCTGAGAGAACAGGTTCGGGCCATCCACAAGGAGTTGGGTGAACTGGATGAGCGCAGCCAGGAAATTGAAGCCTACAAGGTCAAAATCAGGCGCGCCAGAATGAGTCGGGAAGCCAAGACCGAGGCCGATAAACAGCTGCGCCGGTTGGAGCAGATGCATCCCGATTCAGCCGAGTCATCGGTGGTGCGCACCTACCTGGACTGGTTGGTGGAACTGCCCTGGAGCAGGTCTACAAACGATGTCATCGATATCAAAAAGGCCAAAGCGGTGTTGGATAAGGACCACTTTGGTCTGGACCGGATCAAAGACCGCATCCTTGAGTATCTGAGTGTGCGTAAGCTCAATCCAAAAACCAAAGGACCCATTTTGTGCTTCGTGGGCCCGCCCGGGGTGGGCAAAACATCCCTGGGCCGGGCGATCGCCAACGCCATGAAACGAAAGTTTGTGCGTATTTCCTTGGGTGGGATCCGGGATGAAGCCGAAATTCGCGGACATCGCCGGACTTACATCGGCGCTTTGCCCGGACGAATCATCCAGGGGTTGAAGCAGGCCGGGTCCAACAATCCGGTGTTTATGATGGACGAAATTGACAAGCTGGGGTCAGATTTTAGGGGCGACCCATCGTCGGCGTTGTTGGAAGCACTGGATCCCGAGCAGAATTTTGAGTTCAGCGACCATTACCTGAATCTGCGCTTTGACCTATCCAAAGTGATGTTTATCCTAACAGCCAATATTTCGGACACCATCCCTTCGGCACTGCTGGATCGCATGGAGGTGATCAGCCTCT
>JASFFF010000413.1:0-3972 GCA_050124445.1 Desulfosarcina sp. | reverse complement strand
ATCTGTTGCTCAGGCACACAATCGGAAACCGCTACGCCTCCCATATGATCTACAGCGGCGAGTTTATGTCTTTTTCAGATGCCAAAATAATTGGGCTGATTGACGTCGCTGGCCCGCCGGATGAGCTCGAAGATTTTACAATAGCGCGCCTGTCCCAGATTGCCAGCTACCAAAACCAGGCCTTCGCGGCTGTCAAAGCCAATAAGGTCGAGGCGATCAAAAGAAGATATCAGGAGAGCGGTAAAACCAAAAATGAGACGTTTCTCGATTGTTGGTTCAGCGATTCGGTTCAACATAAACTTAGGGAAGCGTCTGTGAAGTTTTGAAGTGGGGCGCATCTGCCAGGCGGCTCTATCATCCACGCATGTCTATTAGGAGCTACCTGAAAAATGTCTTCCAGCCCAATATCAGTGTTGGATTCGTATGTCAAACCCTCGACATATTCAATATACGCACCTTTAGGGCACTTCCTTCGGGGCGCCTACGGCTAGAAAGGCGAATCCGCCTTGATCTTGAACCGGAATCATATTTTTAAATGACTTCTAGATGAACTGAATACCAATTTGATCTTTTTGAACCCACTTTACTATGGCCTTTCTTGTTACATGTCCCTTTCTTTTTGCAAATGGAATGGTGGCATATATTTGTGATTCTTTATTCAACTGAGAGATATCGTTGCATTCAATCTGGGCACCTCCTATACTAAGGTTGATAATTGACGCGGGAATAACCATCGCGTCCGAAAATATATACGTATCTTGTTGATAGTACTTCCTTATATTTTTCCTTTTAAAAAACTGAATTCCAAATTGATCGTACTTGGTCCACTTTACGATTGCCTTTTTTTTCAAACTTTTTTTTTCATTTGGATATGGAATAACAGTGATTATCTCTACTCCGGAATTGAGTCTACTTATATTCCGGCTGTGAATACGCACACCTCCAATGCTAATATCTTTACACCTACCAGGAAAAATCATTGATCCCATAGAGAATAGTATTTCCTTGTTATATTGTATTCTCTCATTAAACCGTCTGCTTCGCTTATAATCATAGACATCTTTCATAACTTTATAATTATATTATGAATTTAGCGGCTGGCAAGAAGTGCGTGCTGCGTTTTTTAAAAGACGATTAGCAATCGTGCATGATTTGGCAAGAAGGGGGCACAGAGGAAGTGACGTGAGATAGCAGTTTCAGTTGACAACCAAGTTCGAAATCAATCAAATTGGCTTGCGTTACATGCATCCGATGCGAAAATTTTTTACGGCATAATACCGAATAGAAAAAATTGTGTCAAAGTGTATTCTATGCCTGTCCCTATGGCCATAAGTTGCGATATCGCTGATGGGCTGTCGAAAAATTGACGCTTTACCCTACTTGTACAAGGCAGATGCGTCGTCATGCATTCAAGCACCGCGGTGATTGTTGCGCGGTTTCAGCTGGAATGCCAGACTTGACATAGAAATTCAACACGCCCCCGAACAGATATGAATAGATGTTATAGAAATTTATTAAAGGTGGCATAACTTGTGCATTTTCTTTCGCTGAAGGTTAAACGCTCCTCCTTCCATACTCCTCCTCTTAGACAAGGCCTTACTCCGGGCCTTGTCTCTTTTTTGGCCATACCAAATGACAGGCATGTGATATTGACGGCTGACTTGCCATGGCGGCAAGGGCCTTCTCCGTGGGATGGTGCAGATGTTCCTGTTGACTGGGTGTAAAATTGCCTACAGCCGACATTCCCGCCATGGCTGAACCAAAGCGATCAACCCCGACGCTGCGAAATACAGCAACCCGAGAAGCGTAAACACCAGCGTGTAGTTACCCGCGGTGATATCCAGGATGTGACCGCTGAGCCAAGGTCCCAGCGGTCCGGCCACAAAGCCGTAGGCAGTAAAAATAAGCCCGAATATGGCGCCAAAGTGGATCATGCCGAAGCAGTCCCCGGCCAGGGGGCCGGAAACAGCAAACAGGGTGCCGAAAGCAAATCCGATAATTGCCGCCAAAACTGCCCATAGCCATAGGTGGTCCATATGCGGCATGACCAGATAGGCGGCGCCTGCGCAGGTAAAACTGATGGCCATGGTGCGCGATCGGCCGATGTGGTCCGACAGGTAACCGCTGATCAGCCGGCCGCAGCCGTTGGTCAGATTGAACGCCGTCAGCAAGATGACCGCCCGGGGAAGACTCAACCCCTTGGCCAGGCCGAAGCCGGTCGCCAGCACCAGCATGCTGGCGCCGGCCGCACCGGCAAACACCCAGGTGAACCAAAGACACCAGAATTCGCGGCTTTTAAGTGCGCCGGCAACCGAGTGGTTATCCGGTGAGGATGGGATGGCAGATGCAGGCCTCAACGGATCGGATTGAGGAAAGCGAAACAGCGGTGCGGTGGCCAAACCAACGACAAGGGCTGCAACGCCTGCGGTTAGGGTCAACCCCTGGTAGCCCCAATTCGACAGGAGATAGGCAAACACCGGTGACATGACCGCCGCCGAAATCCCGAAGGCCATGTTGAACAGCCCTGATACCAGGCCGCGTTTCTCGGGATACCAGCGCTGGACCACCGTCAATCCAGGCAGATAGACAAACGCCGAGGCGGCGCCGGTGATAAAGGCCCAGAGATTGACCTCAACCATGCTATCGGCGCGGCTCAACCAGATGACACTGCTTCCGCCAACCGCGGCCCCGATAAAGGCCAGCCGTCTCGGCCCGTAATTTTCCTGCCACCGCCCACACAGGTACATGAAACAGGTTGCACCGGCGATCATGAAAAAAACCGTGCCACCCACGGCCCCGCCGCCCACGGTGAAAGCCTGCTGCCAATGCTGGCGCAGAACGCCGGGAAAGCCGAAAATGAACGCACCCGGCCAAAATATGGCACAGGCGCAGGCTATCAAAACCAGCGGTCGTGTGAGTGTCTTCTGCATGCAAGCTCCTAGAACCAATGGGATCGCGCTTGTCTATCCTTGACAACCGCTAGCTGCGTGTTAAGGCATGCGATTGCGCTCTGACAGGATCCCCGGCGGTTGACCCTCATGGCAAATTTTTTCATCCACGGGGGCATTGAAGCTGACTGCGAAACCGCTTGAATTTTGGCGCACGACGATTCCTTTGGCATAAAACTGTTTTTCGAAGGCAAAGGTGGGAAAGCGGATGCTGACCGTCTGATTCAGATTGACATGTCTACGTGTACTGATAAACGCACCGCCGGCCCCGATATTGGTGATCAGATCACGAAACGTTCCTTCTTTGACCGTGTATCTGACACTGAAAAAAGCGCTGTGCCGGAGGTGTTGGCGTCTGTTCTTATTCGTATTCATTGCAAAACGGCCTTCGACGGTTAAGTTAGCGGTTCAAACACCATGGCTGCGCGAATAGGCCGATGGCGGGTGCGGTTGCCAACCGCTCAGCACCTCCGGGTCTGGACGGTATCGTTCAATCTTAAGTGGGAAGCAGGCAGCCCTATTGCTGGAATGCTCCGAACCACAATCACCGCCAGGGCAAGTGGACAGAGCTCCCAGCAGGTCGATTTCAGCAAAACATTCAAGATAGTCACCGGGCCTTACCGGGCTGGCCTTCATGAAGTACTGATGGGTATCATGGGTGAATCCCGTGCACATGAAGACATTGAGCACATCATGAACATGATGCTCGGCCTGGTGCAGCGGCAGCCCGGTTTCGGCGGCCAGGGCGCGGGTCAGGTTGGAGTGGCAACAATGGTGGTAGTCCTTCCCGCTGAGCAACCGGCCGGTATAAGGATCGCAGCGTGTGCCGATCACATCGTGTACACTGCCGCCATCTGTATCGAAACCGTACCAATCCAGCGTATCGTAGGTGATGGTAGCCAGGGGGCGCATGTGGGGAAATCCACTCCACAGCCGATCACCGGTGCTCAGGTGGGTGCCGTGCAGGGCACGGGTTTTGCCGCTGTAAAAACCCTCCGAGAGGTCATCCGACGCCCACAGATTG
>JASFFF010000412.1:0-3978 GCA_050124445.1 Desulfosarcina sp. | reverse complement strand
GCGATAACCAATGCCTTGACGCGACTTCCGGGCGCGCTGATTTCACCGGCATGCCGCTGGGGATGTTGATTGCGCCGTCCATCCAGGTCGAGGCCGAAGTGCTGCACGCGTTCACATATCCGCTGGCGAATGGCTGCATCGTGCTCGCCGATACCTGCGGTGAAGATCAGGGCGTCTACGCGTCCCAGTTCGAAAAAGTAGGCCCCGATGTACTGTCTGCAGCGGTGGATGAACATGTTCAGCGCCAGTTGTGCCCGACCGTCACCGGCATCGGTCCGGCGACGGATGTCGCGCATGTCGTTGCTGCCACAGATACCTTTCAGGCCACTCTCTTTTTGAAGCACCCGATCCAGTTCTTGAATGCTGTACCCCTTGCGATCGGCAATGTAGGTCAGCACGCCGGGGTCGAGATTGCCGCCGCGGGTGCCCATGATCAGGCCGCCCAAGGGGGTCATGCCCATGGAGGTGTCGATGCTGCGGCCGTGTTCAATGGCACAGATGCTGGCGCCGCTGCCCAGGTGTGCAGAAACCAGATTCAATTCGCTCAAGGGTTTGTCCAGCAACCGGGCCGCCTCCCCGGCCACATACTGGTGGGAGGTACCATGAAAGCCGTAACGCCGAACCCCCAGCTCTTCATAAAACGCATAGGGCAAGGCGTAGTGAAAGGCGTGGGCGGGGATGGTCTGATGAAAGGCGGTGTCGAATACCGCTACTTGCGGGATATCCGGGAAGAGCGTCTGGGTCACCTGGATGCCCATCAGGTTGGCCGGGTTGTGCAGAGGTGCCAAGGGGATGGTATGCGCGATGGCATGCATGACAGTGTCATCGATCAGGACCGACGTGAGGAAACGCTCACCACCATGAACCACGCGGTGGCCCACCGCCGATATGGCCGAGGCATCTTCGATAACGGCGTCCGTGCCGGCGGTCAGAAGCTCGAGGACTTGCTGCATACCGGCTTCGTGGTTCTCGATCGGGTCATTGCGTTCTATCCTGGCAACCTTTTTGGTTGTATGAAAAATCTGGTGGCTTAAACCGCTGTGCGGCTCCCCGATGCGTTCGAGCATACCGACCGCCAGGGGCGTTTCGGTGTGCATGTCGATTAATTGATACTTGATGGAGGAACTGCCCGAGTTGATTACCAGAATGTGCATGGCGCTACCTTAGTATTGAATTTTTAGATGGCGCCCACCGGGTCTAAAGGCTTTGGGCCTGGACACAGGTGATGGCCACGGTATTGACGATATCGGTCACCGTACAGCCGCGGCTGAGATCGTTGACCGGCTTGTTCAATCCTTGCAGCACCGGGCCGACGGCCACGGCATTGGCCGAGCGCTGTACGGCCTTGTACAAATTGTTGCCGGTGTTGAGATCCGGAAAGATGAAAACCGTGGCCTTGCCGGCCACTTCGCTCTCCGGTAGTTTGGTGCGGGCCACCCCGGCATCCACAGCCGCGTCGTATTGTATCGGCCCTTCGATTTTAAGATCCGGCCGTCGTTGGCGGGCAATCGAGGTGGCCTGGCGCACCTTGTCCACATCCTGTCCCTTGCCCGAGCTTCCGGTGGAATAGGAGCACATGGCCACACGGGGCTCGATGCCGAACATCAGGGCCGTGCCGGCGGCACTGATGGCAATGTCGGCCAGCTGGTCGGCATTGGGGTTGGGGTTGATGGCACAATCGCCATAAACCACCACCCGATCGGGCAGGCACATTAGAAAAACACTGGAGACCAGCGATACCCATGGCGGCGTACGGATGATTTCAAAGGCCGGCCGAATCGTGTCGCCCGTGGTGTGCACGGCGCCAGAAACCATGCCGTCCACGGCTCCACTATGGACCAGCATCGTCCCGAAGTAGCTGACCGTGCTGATGGTGTCACGGGCCCGCGCCTCGGTCATCTGTCGATGCTTACGCATGAGATAGTAAGTATGAGCAAATTCGTCCAAAAGATCGGATTGCTGCGGATCGACAATATCGATGCCGTTGAGATGAAGTCCCAGGGCGGCGCTGCGGGAAGCGATTGCTTCCCGGTTGCCCAACAAAGTGAGCTGGGCGATGTTTCGGCTGAGAATGATTTCCGCCGCCCGCAGGATGCGCGCATCGTCGCCTTCGGGCAGAACGATGTGCTTGTGCTGTAGTTTGGCCCGTTCGATCAACTCATACTCGAACATGATCGGCGTGCGCCGTTCGGAGCGAACGATATCGATGCGCGCTTCGAAGCGGCCAGCGTCGACATGGGCTTCAAAAAGACCGATGGCGGCGGCAATTTTGCGTTCATTTCCGGGTGTGATGGTCGAACGCACGCGGCTGGCGTTCATGGCGGTGGCAAATGTATCGGTGCCGACTTGCAGGATCGGCACCGGATCCGTCTGGCGGAATCCTTTGAGCAGTCGCTTGATCTGCGGTTCCGGTGGGAGTCCTCCGGTCAGCAGCAGACCGGCGATTTTGGGATAAGTGGTGGCCGCACTGGCTGCCAGGCTGCCCAGGATGATGTCGGCTCGGTCGCCGGGTGTGATCACCAGGTCTCCGGCATCGATATAGTCCAAAAAGTTGGTCAATTTCATGGCGGCCACTTTGAAATCGTTGATCGGACGATACAATTCGTCGCCTGATCCCTGGATGACCGTGGCCCCGAGTTGTGTGGTGATATCACCCATCGTAGGCCGTCCCAGGGCAGCCATTTCCGGCAATACGAAGATCGGGTGTTCGCCGGCAACCCAATCGTCCAGCAGCCGAAAGATGTGGTCCCGCTTGTTCGCATCGGCCCGGTTGACGATGGTCGCGGCGATGGTGCACCCCTTGGCCCTAAACGCCTCCCAGGCCATTCCGGCCACGTCGGCGACTTCGTCCGGTTCTCTGCCCCCGGCGTTGACCAGGGCCAGGATCGGGCAACCCAGGTTGGCGGCCACATCGGCATTGAAATCGAATTCGAAGGCCGAGGACACGCCGGTAAAATCGGTTCCTTCGCACAGCACGAAATTGCACTGGCGTTCGAGGGCCTTGAACCGGTCCAAGATGCGTTTGAGCAGGGCTGCGTTGGAGTCGTCGGTCGAGGCCATGGCACGGGCTTCGTCATGGGCGCAGGCAATCATCTGGCCATAGGTGAAATCTAGATTGTAGCGCGTCCGGATCAACTCCAGGTTGTTGTCAAGGCGGTTTCTTGAAGGTACGATGGGACGAAAATAGGCCAGCTTGCGGATGTGCCGCGAAAGCAGTTCCATCACACCCAGCGCCACCACGGATTTTCCGCTGCGGGGTTCCACACCGGTGATGTAGAGGCTTTGGGCCATGGGGTCTTCCTCGCTTTAGGGAAGGTTCGGGTAACTGGTTTTCGAATTGATAGGGTATCTGGTAACCACTGTCAATCAATGGCCTGAATCTTTTCACTACCTGGGGACCATTTGGATAAGATGAGCGGCATGGCGCACCCGCTTTCAGGGGCGGATCAATCGGCACCCATTTCGGGCCGCTGCAGTTCCGGGGCGATGCCTAATCGTGCCCGTACAGTGGATAGGACCTGTTGCTAGGGCATCGGCGTTTGCGACAGGCGTTTCCAGCGTTGCATCAGGGGCGCGGTGTCGAGTTCGCCCAGTCCGTTTTCGGTGAAGAAGGTGAAAATGTCGGTGGCATTGCCTTGGCGCCACAATGATTGCAACCATTCGCCGCTCTCGGGTTCAAGGCACCCCTCATCCCCGAAGCGTTTTACCATATGGTCGGCAAGTAGGGCTTCCCCCAACCAGCCCAGCAGGTAGTCGGCGCAGTAAAATTCGGGTACCAGGTCAAACAGGTGGCTTTCAGGCTGGTGGTAAAAGCCGGTAATGCGCGCCATGGTGTCCGCATAAGGTCGGCCATCTGAAAGCTCGCCGCTGGTAAACATGTCGTACTCGCTGATGAATTTGGCCGCGTAACGTCGAAATACGGAGAGATCCTTCAAGTCTTTGTAATAGCCGATGGTTGTCAGGCTGGCTTCCGAAAGC
>JASFFF010000411.1:0-3989 GCA_050124445.1 Desulfosarcina sp. | reverse complement strand
AAGCGAAGCCGTTGGCATCATCGCATCCCATGTTATCGCCGCTGCCGCCGGACAGGGCCAAAAAAGGAAAAATCGTATCTGCCGAAGAAGCGGTGCGAATCATTCGTGACGGAGACACCATCGCCACCGGTGGTTTTGTGGGCACAGGCTTTCCCGAGCAAATCGCCGTTGCTTTGGAGGCCTATTTTACGACCAACAATCGTCCGCGTGACCTGACCCTGGTGTATGCCGCTGGCCAGGGAGACGGCAACGAGCGGGGATTGAATCACTTTGGTCATCCGGGGTTGGTAAAACGCGTGGTCGGTGGTCATTGGGGATTGGTACCCAAGCTACAAAAGCTGGCCTTGGACAACCGTATCGAAGCGTACAACCTGCCCCAAGGCGTCATTTCACACATGTACAGAGACATCGCCGCCCACAAACCGAGAACCATTACCACCGTGGGTATCGGTACCTTTGTGGACCCGCTCAACGGTGGGGGCAAGATCAATGACATCACTACCGATGACTTGGTTGAGCGGGTGGTGTTCGACGGCAACGACTACTTGGCCTACAAGACCTTTCCCATTAACATCGCCATGCTAAGGGGTACGACCGCCGACACCGATGGCAACATCACCATGGAAAAAGAGGCCCTGACCTTGGAGGCGCTGGCCATTGCCACGGCGGCCCGCAACTCCAGTGGGTTTGTAATTGTGCAGGTGGAACGGGTGGCTGACCGGGGCACGTTGAATGCCCGTCAGGTAAAAATTCCGGGAATCATGGTCGATTGCGTCGTGGTCTCCGAACCCAAGCACCACTGGCAAACCTTCGGTACCGAATACGATCCCTCCTTCAGTTGCGAAGTCAAAGTACCGGTCCAGTCCCTGCCGCCCATGGAGATGGGGGACCGAAAAATCATTGCCCGCCGCGCAGCCTTCGAACTGATTCCCAACAGCGTGGTTAACCTGGGTATTGGTATGCCCGAAGGGATCTCCAACGTGGCCAACGAAGAGAAGATCATCGAGTATTTGACCCTAACAGCCGAGCCTGGTGTCATCGGCGGGCTGCCGGCCGGCGGCCTCAATTTCGGCGCCGCCGTGAACACGGAGGCCCTAATCGACCAACCGTCTCAATTCGATTTTTATGATGGCGGAGGGCTGGACCTGGCCTTTCTCGGGCTGGCCCAGGCCGATGCGGCCGGCAACCTCAACGTCAGTAAATTCGGTCCCAAACTGGCCGGGGCCGGCGGATTCATCAACATCAGCCAGAATGCCAAAAAAGTTGTTTTCGTGGGCACGTTCACTGCCGGCGGCCTCACGGTTTCCATCCGCGACGGCAGGCTGTGCATTGATAATGAAGGTAAGCTGAATAAGTTTGTCAAACAGGTGGAGCACGTCACCTTTTCCGGCGACTACGCTGCATCCAAAAACCAGCCTGTTCTTTATATCACCGAGCGATGCGTTTTCCGCTTGACCCCGGACGGCATGGAACTGGTCGAGATCGCACCGGGGGTCGATCTTGAGAAGGATATCCTATGTCACATGGACTTCAAACCGATCCTCAAGGCAACCCCGGATCTGATGGATGGGCGCATCTTCGAAACCGGACCGATGGGGCTCAAGGAGGACCTGTTCGCCGTTTCCCTCGAAAAGCGGCTGGTCTACGACAAGCGTGAGAACCTCTTTTTTGTCAATCTGGAGGGCTTCGCCATTCGCAGCCAAGCGGATATCGAAGATGTTCGCTCCGCCGTGGTCAACATCCTGGATGCGTTGGACCATCGGGTCTACGCCGTGGTCAACTACGATAATTTCAGTATCCAGCCGGAATTGGTGGCGCCATATACCGACATGGTCAAGGGCCTGGTGGATCGCTATTACACCGGCGTCACGCGCTATACCACCAGCACCTTTCTGCGCATGAAAATCGGCAGTGCACTCAAGGAGCGCAAAATGGCGCCCCACATATACGAGAGTCGGGAAGAAGCCCAAGCGGCCTTGAAAGGCAGAGCGAACGGAAAAGCATGACGATGCCCACCTTGTGTATCAATTTTGCTACCATAGCTGATCCAAAAAATTATTGTTGACATGGTCTGGTTACTATATTATTCCAACCTATCATTGGTATGACCAATAAGTCATTTTACATCGCATCCTTATAGATAGCCCCCCATATTCATTGAAAGGAGGTGAGTGGCCACCCCATCGGTATCTTGCCGATCGATCTTATTTCCAGCTGAGACGTTACTAACTCATTCGATTATAGGAGGGAGGAACCTGTTATGAAAAAAGCGTTAACCATCATTCTCTGCATTGCATTGGCCTTGTGTTTTCTGACCAGTACATCCTACGCCAAGCGTGAAAAATTCGGCAGCGACCCGCGCCACGACATGGCCAAACGGGTCAAATTCAAAGCATCCACGGACAAGGTCAGATGGAAAATGGTTATGCCCTGGTCCAAGGGCCTGCTGTTTTACGACATTGCCGTGCATTTCTGTGACTCGGTGCGGCTGCTGACAGCGGGTAATTTCGATATCAAGCCGTTCTCCGCCGGCGAACTCGTCCCGGCCATGCAGAGTTTTGACGCGGTTAGCAAAGGCTCGGCCCAGGCGGGACATGACTGGCCCGGTTACTGGAAGGGCAAGAACGAGGCCTTCGTGGCCTTTGCATCGGTGCCTTTCGGCCTGGACGCCGAGGGCTACAACATCTGGCTGTATGAAAAGGGCGGCGCCGAGATGATGAACGAACTCTACGGCAAGTTCAACCTCGTTGCCGTTCCCGGCGGCCAGACCGGCCAGGAAATGGGTCTGTTCTCCAACAAGCGTGCCACCAAAATGACGGATTTCAAGGGCATGCGCGTAAGAACCCCGGGTTGGTACATGGACATCATGAACAATCTGGGTGCCTCGGTAAGTCCCCTGCCCGGCGGCGAGGTCTACCTGGCTTTGGAGCGCGGTGTGATCGACGCGGCCGAGTTTTCTTCGCCGGCCATCAACTACCCCATGGGATTCGACGAGATCACCAAGTACGCTATCCAGCCTGGCGTGCATCAACCCGGCATCCAGTGCGCCCTGTTTTTCAATAAGGACGCCTACGACAAGCTGCCTGAACACTACAAGTATGTGATCGATATCGCCGCCAAGGAGACCCAGGCATGGTCTTATAACTGGATCAACGCCCTCAACGCCGAGGCCATCCGGCGCTTCAAGGAAAAGGTGGAAATCGTCAAGATGGATAAAGAGACCATCATTTCTTTCCGTAAGACCACCAAAGCGTACATCGACTCACTCAAGGAAAAGCATCCCGACGTGAAAAAGGTCATGGATTCCCAGGAAGCCTTCATCGAAGACTTCGCCGACTGGCGCGACGCCCGCAGCGGGGTCACCCCCTGGCCGTATGAAACCTTCATCGGGGGCCGCACCACCGAGTAACTGCCGCATCGCTTGCAGTCATCATCTACGCACGCCTGGATGGCGATAACCCTGCTGTCCAGGCGTGCCCACCATTTAACCATCATCAGTAGGAGTCGAAGGAAATGCTGAACACGATTACCAAGGGGATTGACTTCCTGGTGGAAAAACAGGGACAGTTCACATCCTTTCTGATCGTCCCCTTGCTGTTCATTGTCCTTTACGAAGTGCTCATGCGCTACGCCTTCAACGCCCCGACCGTCTGGGGGTTCGAGGCAACCGCCTTCGCCTACGGCATGCACTATATGCTGGGGCTGTCATTCATGGAAAACGCCGAGGGACATGTCCGGGTAGACATTGTTACCTCACGGTTTCCTGCGAGGGTCCAAGCCATTATCATGGTTGCCGGTTACCTGCTCATTTTCTTACCGGTTTACGCGCTAATGACGTGGGGTGCGGTCAAGTTTGCCCACACAGCCGTCATAACCAATGAACTCAACTCGACGAGTTGGGCGCCGCGCATCTGGCCGTACAAGATCATCATGGCATTGAGTTTCCTGCTCCTGGTGATCCAGGGGCTGTCCACCATGCTAAAAAACCT
>JASFFF010000410.1:0-3999 GCA_050124445.1 Desulfosarcina sp. | reverse complement strand
ACACCAGGTGGGACAAATCAAAGAGGTGCTGGCGACATATGCCAAGGCCGAAGACCTCATCAACATCGGCGCGTATGCTGCCGGCAGCAATCCCAAGATCGACTTTGCCATCCGCATGATCGAGCCCATTAAACGCTATCTTCGACAGGGGATCCACGAAGAGACCAGTTTTGAAGAGAGTATCGCAACGCTCGATTCGATGATGCAGTAAACGGTTGATGGGTCGATTTCACGCCGGCTGATGTGCACCCGATAGCACAGGCAGCCATCAACGCCCGCATGTGCTTTTCCGCTTATATGCCGGAAATTGAAGAACCTCGCAGCAAGCTGCGAGGTATCTTCGACCGTAACAAATTCTGTTTATTATCTTATTCACTCGCCAACCCCTCCGCCCCCATGGGCGGGAAATGCGCTTGTTGCTGCGGTTCAAGCCGCCCGCCAGCGTGTGACCGTTGACGCTTTTCGGCGACGGCATTGACTGGTGCGCACCGGTAGGGCGCCGGAATCGACGTCTTGCCAGCGGTGGTTTGCTGTCATCCACGCACGGGGCACCTGCCGGCATTGAAAGGCGCATCGGGCAAAAACGGCCATGGGCGGAAATTGTTGCCCACCTGGTGCTGAACCTGAGGATCTAGACCCACCGATCAGATTAAAATATACAATGAAATCTATTAGATAAAATTTATTTAATAGCTGGCATAGGGGTTGCTTAGTTAACCGGCATAACGCCCTTTTCGTTGGGCACCAAGCCACACACGGGTAGCTAACAAATGACGTATGCGTTCAAGCTTCAAACGGTCCTCGACCATCGGCAGCTGCTTGAGGATAACCTGAAAAAAGAACTTGCCGACATCCAGCAGCAGGTGTTGGCAATCCAGAAACAATTGGACGTTATGAAAAGGAAAGAGATAAACACCATCGACGCATTGAATCAGGCGCAGGCTGAAGGGCTTTCAAGCGACCAGGTCCTGACCTACCACACCTATCTCCAGCGGCTCTCCGATCGCATGGCAAAAGAGAAAACCAACGTCGAGACGCTCAGCGTTCAAGCGTCTGCCAAAAAAGACGAACTGCTCGAAGCCATGAAAAACCGCAAAATCCTGGAGCGGCTCAAGGATCAAGGCCTTGAACGGTACCATCGGGAGATGCTCAAGAAAGAGATGAACTTCATCGACGAGATGGCGGTCAATCAGTTTGTGCGCAACGCCATGGATCAGAATGGAGGCTGCGAATGACACCCTTTGGGGGCTTCATGCAGGCCCATTCAGATCCGCTGCAAGCCATGGCATGCAAAACCATCGGCACAGGAAAGGCAAAGCCTGGTCTCGGCCAGCTGATTGGTCAGACATCTGGGACGCCACCCAAGCGCATCAGCGCTTCTTTTCCGGACAGCATCCGCCAGATGATGCATGCCGCAGGGGTTGAGCAGACGGAAGGCAACGCTCCCACATTACCAGGCAAACCAGATGGTAGCCCCCTGTCGTCGGTGTCCGATCCACTGCCAACCGTGATTGCCGATGGCATGGATTCGCCTGCAACCGAGTTGGCTGACCTGCTGGCTGGTATCGGCACCGGGCCAGGCGGGCCGCCCGAAGCGCCTTTAGCAACGGATATACTTGGGCCAATCCCAGCGTCCAGCAACCATCCGGCAGGCAGCGATCCGGTCCCCGGTCGGACGGTTGTGGCGGACATGAGATCATCAGTAGAATTTAGCGGCATTGACGGCGGTGTGCAAACCGATGCCTCCGGAAATAAACCGACGGTCAAATGGTCGCAACCGGGTCTTATTATGGCCGCCAAGCAAGAGGAACCAGCGTTTACCGATGGCGACAGTCGGGGCCGGGGCAACGGTATTTCGTCCACCGATGCCGTTAAGCCAGCCGTCGAACAAACAATTGGGGCAACGCGCGCTTCAACCGCTCAAGCGCCACCAGCGATACCGACCGGTGGGGTGGGTGACCAGGGCAACCATCCGATCGATCCAGGCCGCATTCTGACAAGTCAGGTCCCAGTTGAAGCCTCGACCCGAGTGGCTACTACTGCCAAGGCTGAAGATACCGAAGGTTCTCGGGCACCGATGTCCGTGGTGGAGAAATCAAGCGGGCAATCCTCGGCTGCTTCGGATGAAGATGGGACTACCCTTAAAAACCGGGCTGCGCATCCTGTACGCCATCGCTTCGAGGCTCCGGCTGCGAACGAGACCGAATGGCTCAAGGCCCAATCATCGGATGGATCAAAAAACAGCGCCAATGATGTCGTCCGGGCCCAATCACCTGCCGATGGGTCGCCCCGGACCATCATTGTCGACAAACCGTCCTTTGCGCATGTCCCCGATCCGGTGCGCAGCGAACCAACGGTAGCCAGAAATGTTCAGATGGCGGTCATGGATCAGATTGTGGACAAGGCCGATTTACGTTCCATCCGTGGCCGGTCAGAGATCCAGATTCGCCTCAAGCCTGAATTTCTGGGCAACGTGCAAATGACTGTCTCGACGGATAAAGAACAGCTGGCGGTTCGCATTCTGACCGATCAGCCGGTGGTCAAGAATGTCATCGAAAGCCACCTGCATCAGCTAAAATCGGAACTGCAGAACCAGGGACTGACCGTAGACAAATTCGACATCATGGTCAATCCGGACGCGGATCAACAACCCAGTCGCGACCCATCCTCCCAGATGTCTAAAAACCACCAATTTCAAGACGGTCGGCGACAGGAACGGGAGCCGGAGCAGATGCAACAGGACGATGATCAGTCAACCGGTGAAGAAGAAGCGGACGACGGTGGGGTCAATTATTTCGCCTGATGAAAGGGCGGGTATGATTGCCGCAGGCAATCCACACGGAAAGGACCATCAATCATGACGGTAATGAGTGTTTCCGATGTCTATAGTCAAGCCAGCACACCCCAGACGCAGGATAGCGGGGTCATGGGCAAAGACGATTTTCTGACGCTGCTCGTCGCCCAATTGAAGCATCAGGATCCGTTGAATCCCTCGGAAAGCACGGAGTTCACGGCCCAGCTGGCTCAGTTCAGTTCACTCGAGCAGCTTCAGAACATCGATGCCACCTTGAACGGCTTTGAAGTCTATCAATCCACCTTGAACAACATCCAATCGTCAGCATTTATCGGTAAGACCGTCACCGCGGCCGGCAGCATGTTCGGCGTAAATGGCGGAATACCGGATCCTATCCGTTTTGATCTGAGCCACGATGCGGATAGTGTTTATGTCCAGATTTATGACGCCGCCGGGAGCTTCGTGAACGATATCCAGGCCGGTTCACGGGCAGCCGGCGAGCAACAGGTGGCCTGGGACGGGCAGGATGCCAATGGCATGGCCGTTGCCGACGGCTCTTACACATTCAGTGTCATGGCCATGAACGCCGATGGCAGCATTGTCAGCGCCACCAGCTATACCACCGGGGTGGTCAGCGGCGTCGATTATAAATCAGGGGCCACGAACCTGTTGATCAACGGCCATGAAGTTCCCATTTCATCAGTCATTCGCATTGAGGAAGCGGGCATCGAAACAGACGGTTAACGGATACACCAGTCACAAAGGAGAGCAACCATGATCGGTTCACTGTACTCAGGTATTTCAGGTTTGAAGGCCAACACCAGCGCCATGGCGGTTATCGGCGACAATATCGCCAACGTGGACACCACGGGGTTTAAAGCGTCGCGTGTCTCTTTTGCCAACATATTCAGCGCCTCATTGAGTCAAAGCAGTCTTCAGATCGGCCGCGGGGTTGCCTTGAATGACGTTAACCCGCAGTGGCAGTCGGGCTCTTTGGAGAACACCAACAGCGCAACGGATCTTTCCGTCAACGGCACGGGGCTTTTTCTGGTCGACGACCCCTCCAACGGCATCACCTACTACACGAGGGCCGGCCAATTCGAGTGGGACAAGGACGGGAATCTGGTCACTCCGGATGGGTTCATTGTCCAGGGGTATTCGATCGATCCGGCCACTGGAAACATAGGCGGGATTGAAAATGTTAG
>JASFFF010000409.1:0-4002 GCA_050124445.1 Desulfosarcina sp. | reverse complement strand
GGGGCTTGATCGAATGGGTCGCGGCGATATGACAGAAGTCCTGGATTGCCTACCCTTGCACCTGGTTGCCATGCAGCTTTTCGGCCTGGTCGACCAGCAGTGATTTGAAGCGGTCCAGCGTCACCGAATAGGGTATGATGGGGATTCCCATCCAGTCGGAATAGGCCAAAAACGCTTCCGGGTTGTCGGCCATGTAGGTATCCATATAGCCGATGCCATCCAAAACCACAGCGCCGCCGCTATGTCTGGGAAAGTTTTCATTGGCCAGGCCCTGGTCCCACCCCTTGAATACCTGATGACGAAATTTGATCCAGCCAGGGATCATCCACCAAACCTTTTCTCCGTCGGCAACCTCAGCGGCGATCGTTTCCCGTTCGGTCTGGCTGACGATCATGTCCATGCAATGGGTGGCCTGAATGCGTGCCACGCCGGCCCCTTGTTCGGCGATGATTTGCTGCATGGTGTGGGTCGGCTCGTCGGCGTTGACGTAGCAGAACTTGCCGCCGTAGATCACCAGGACCTTGTCCGCTTTTTGCCGGGCCCGGTTGATCCGATCGAGCAATTGACGCTCCAACTCGTGGATGTCTTCGTGAAGTCCCGGTGTGGTGAAAAACAGATGTTCCGTATCCAGGAATCCTTCGGCTCTGAGATGGCTAATTTCCATGCTCAGGGTGCCGCAGGAAACGATCGCGATGTCTGCAAAGGATAGGTTAGCCATGAAGTCCTCCTAATATTTTAATGCCAGGGCGTAACCGGCATGAACGGCCATGTAGATGTCAAGTACCTCATCAGCGTCGCCGATTACCTCGACGGCTCCCGCTGCCTGTTCGATGGCAGGTGGCGGTCCGGGAGCGGAACGCATGCCTGATGCCAAAATAACGGTGTCGAACGGTTTAAGGACCATGGTTGCATCGTCTTTTTCCAACACGACCGTATCGGTCTCGAAGACTTTGACCGTCGTGTGGGGCATCAGGGCCACGTTGGTCATGCCGTCAATCCGCTTGAGGGTCAGCTTTTTAGTGATCATCTCCATCATGCTGCCGATGGGATCCGTTCGTTTGGTAGCGGTCACATCGAGGCCCTGTGCGCCGAGTTTTTCTGCAATTTCAATCCCGGTTCGGCCGGCGCCGATCACTAAAACCCGTGGCCCCTTGACCGGTTTGGCACCGCTGAAGTATTCGACGGATGTCATGGTGTACTGGCTGTCAAGACCCTGGATATTGGGAATTTGCTGATGGGCCCCAACGGCCCATACCAGCAGATCTGGCTTGAGGTCGGCGACCAGATTCCTGTCCAAAGCCTTGCCGGTCAGCACCATCTCGGCGTTGGTGATGGCGCGCGAAGCCAGATTGTCCAAGCCGTCCTGCATGGTTTGCTTGCCCGTTGCCCGCCAGGCCAGTTTGAATTGCCCACCGAGCCGATTTTCCTTTTCAACCAAGGTGACCTGATGTCCGCATTTGGAGAGGTAGATAGCGGCGCTCATTCCGGCTGGTCCGCCGCCGGCTACCAGCACGTTCAGGGGACGAGCCGATTTTTCCAACGCCGGCTGCCCGATTTCTGGATTGATGTTGCAGCCGATGGGTTGGCCGTTTCTAACGCGGTGCAGGCATCCCTGCAGGCAGTATCCGCAATATCTCACTTTAGCGGCGTTGCCCGATTGCCACTTTTGGATCAGGTCCGGATCGGCGATCAGGGGGCGACCCAAAGCAATCAGGTCGGCCAGGTTGTCGTCGATCATCCGCATGGCGCGCTCCGGGCGACCCATCCGACCGGCGGCGATCAAGGGTAATGCGGTATGCGTGCGAACCCAGGCCAGGGCATCCAATTGGGGCTTTTCCGGCAAACTGGCGTGATGGAAATACCATGGCGGACTGAAACATGCCGATCCCATGCCCACATGTACGGCACAGACCCCGTTTTCTTCAGCCAATTTCAACAGGGGTGCCAGATCCTGTCGCCCAAGACCGAACTCCGGGGACATTTCGCTGCCGGATATGCGCAGCATGCAAGGCAGATTCGGTGCCCCTGTTTTTACTGCCGCCAGCACTTCTTGGACGAACAGCAGCCGGTTGTTGCCATAGCGATCAGTTCGCTGGTTGATTTTTGTATTAAGGAACTGGGAGATCAGGTAGCCATGGCCACATTGGATTTCCAGGGCATCAAAACCGGCGGAAACGGCTTTCTTGGCTGCCAATCGATATCCGTCGACAATCGCGCTTATCTCCGTTTTGGTCAGTACTTCGGAGCTGGCCCCGGTAGTCGGACAAGTCATGGCAGAGGGTGCTTTGGGTCTGACTCCGGTTGCCTTTGGTTGGGCTGCAGCGCCGGCATGGTTGAGATGCAGGCAGGCCAGCCGGTTCTCCGCATGGATCACATCCACAATCTTTTTTAACTCGTCGACACTTTGCGAAAGATGGATGCAGAGCTGCTTGGGATGCTCCCTGCCTTCTGCCGTAACCGCAACGGGCTCGATGATCAGCAGCCCCGGTCCATTGGTGGCAATTTGTCGATAGTAGGTCAAATGCCCATCGGTCACGGTGCCCGCCGGCGTGCCGTAGGCCGTTTTAATCGGCGGAAAGACAAACCGGTTCACCAGGGTCAAATTTCCAAGGGCATTGGCCGCAAAAAGCTTTTGCATGGTAGCGCTCCTTTGCTCACGGGTTTCCGCTATTCATGCTCTAACAATACTCAATTTTTGTGCCAAATCGTTTGATAGGCCAGGGTGAGGGATGCAAAGCGGCGATGAATCGTAGTCAATCAATAGTTGGGGCCAATTTTTGGGGAGGCTTTTATCTTGCCGGGACCGTTACAGTGCTCCATGGTGAGTAAAAAAGTAACGTTACCTTTACGGTTTGCACGTCACTTGGCGCATGGCATCAATATCCCCACGTTCATACACCTTGGACGATATCACCACTTTAAGGCGTGGCTGTCAGATGCTACACACGCTTGTGTATGGCCGTCGAATCAAACGAATTTAATTCATGATGGAAGGGCTTCTTCGACATAAAGATGGCTGCTGGTTGTTATGGCGACGGTTGGCTGCCCTCACGGCGCATTACCGAATGGGTAGCGACCAGCAACCAGACGCTCAGCCAGTGTATGGCTGGCGAATGTTGCCTGTTATCAGGAAATCATAAGCCGCTCGAAGCGCTTCATACAGTTCGTAGAAATTGTCGCTCGAGAGCAACGTATGGGGGTAGGTTGCCAATCTTCCCGCTGGATGCACGGCAGCCATCCTGTCTTGATAATACGCCTCAAAACACTGTTTGTGTGTGGTTCCGGACTTTAGCATGCGGTCCAAGTATTTTGCAGCATCAACCGTTGATGGATGTTGCTTGGTTTTTCCAAGCCGGAGAAGAATGATCTGCAATGCTGCCTCTATGGCAATGTGTAAAGATATACAGGCATTGTGGTGGAAGATGTGGTGCACAGAGAGCAGGTCACATTGGAGAAAGGCCCCCAAACCGCTAATGAGCAATTGATTGTTTAGATCGATGGCCTCAAAAATGTCCTGCTGTCGTTTCATATCAGCCGCATTTTTATTGATCTGATAGTCGGGACCACCCAATGCGGGTGGTGGATCAACCGTCAGCCAATATTTATTGCTTTCATTTTTAAGTCGATTGAAGAGGGCCGCCTTACATTCATTTTGAGTCGATTTTTCAGAAAGGTCATACCCGTCGTCTTTTATTTTAAAACCTACCGGGTGCGGGTAGGCATATACCTTCCCGAAAAAATCCTCGACAGCGATCGCTATGGAGGCCAGGAGTCTGACCTCTTCAGGGATTAGCCAGTTGCTCTCGATATAGTAATTTTCAAGTTGGGTTGATTTAAATCGGACCATTGAAAAAATAAGCTGTTTGTCCAATACAAAAGAGGCATCTGAACGGCCAATTGCCTGTTTCGGATAAAATCCCAAAGGCATATATGCCCGAATAACGATACCCTCTTCAATATCCCAGTTTCCGTCTCTGATTTCCATGCTTGCCCCCCACAATC
>JASFFF010000408.1:0-4011 GCA_050124445.1 Desulfosarcina sp. | reverse complement strand
CTTTTCGCGGTCGTAGTAGGCGGCGGTTTCACGCATCTTGGCCCGGTTGAAGGCCAGTTCGGCCTCCAGGTAGCGGGTGATGTTGGCCGATCCGCCTTCGTATTGGCGTTTGACCAGTAGATAGGTTTGTTCGGCCGTGGTCACATTGGCCGTTGCCACGTTGAGCCGCTCCCGAGCTTCATTGAGGTTGAGATAGGTCTTTTTCACGTCGAACTTGACAGCCAGGAGCGTTTTGCGATCCGCCGCCATGGTTTCCTGAAGCTGGGAGAGGGCCTCGGCACGCTCGCTCTTGGTGGCAAACCCATCGAAGATTTTCCAGTTCAGGTAGAGCCCTGCCGTCCAGTTGGCGCGGTCGCTGCTGTATTTCATTTCAGGATCGTCGGCATAGTAGCGGGTCAAAAAATCAAGCTGAGGGAGGTAGCCGGCGCGGGCGGCATCCACGGCCATCTTCGACTGCCGCAACTTCTCATGCACACTGGCCAGTTCGGGCCGATGGGCCAAGGCAAAGTCCAGGGCCTTTAATTGATCCTCCGGGACCTCCACGGCGCGGGCCTGGGCCTCGACCAGTCCGAAGGGTACCCCGGGTTCCACACCCAGTATCTCGGCCAGGGCCGCCTTGGCCAACCGCTGCCGGTTGCGGCTTTGAACCAGGATCTCTTCGGTTTCGGCCACCCGCACCTCAAGCGACAGTAAATCGGTTTTCAGGGCCCCGCCGGATTCGAAGCGCACCTGCATGACCCGCAATTGGGACCGGGTGGTTTCCACTGACTCCATGGCCACGCTGGTGAAAGAGGTGGCGGCCAGCACATCGTAATAGGCGCCGATGGCCGTGGCCATGACCTGGTTTTCGATTCTGTCACGGTCCAGTTCGGAGATGGTCAGGCCGGTCTCGGCGATTTTTCGGTTGAGGCGGTCCTTGCCGCCGTTGTAAAGGCTGATGCCGGCGCTTACTCCGCTTTCATAGTTCTCAAACCATCCCGGATTGTTGAAATCGACATCTGGTGGCAGTTTGCGCTGGTCGATGGTTTTGAACAGATACGCCGATGGTGCGTCACCCTGCAAATATTCGGTGTAGACATTCACTTGAGGATAGAAGGGCGCAGCCGATTTCTCTAACATGGCCCGGGCCCTTTCGATGCGGGCCACGGCCATGAGCAGGTCTGGGTTGTTGGCCCTGGCGATTGCCAGCACGTCCTGCAGGGTCAGCTGGCTGTTGACCGCAAAAGTTGGCGGCGAAGTGCCGGCCGCTCGGGACGGACCCAACTGAAAGGCCAGGTCGGCATATTGGGTCTTGATGGTATTATAGTGGTAGGTTTGCTCGGACGCACAGCCGATGACAGTTGCAGCCGCCAACAGCAGGGTACAGACCGTCAACAGCGAAAACAGCGGTTTGGACATTCCCTCCTCCTCATTGTCATCGGTGAGATAATCAGTTCTCAGTCATCCCTTCAGAGCCCCATAAGGGCTGAGGGTTGCATGTGGTGACATCAGATGACAGAGATAACCGGAAATAGTGGCGCCAACACTTGAAGAGCACGTTCGGATGACTCGCTGGATCCAATTTGGTTGATGATCATCTTGTCGCAACGTGTCTTTGAGGACTTCAAGACGACCGAATCGGCCGGTAAGCGATTACTCGACAGATGTTCACATCCTGTTAAACTTGTCACCCGGTACTACCCCACGGGCTGAATGATAAACCCGCCAAATTATGGATGCAACCCCGAATTCAGATATTGCGGGCCTGTGCCAGGCAAGCATCATTTAGGTAGGGGGGTGCTCAGTCGGGCTGTCAAGACCGCGCTGGCCAGTTCTGATACACTGATCCGGGTTCTGTGCATGTGTTGATAAAGTCGCGGGAGTCTAAAATGGGTCTGCTTTTTAGGTCAAGAGATGATTCAAAATCGGGAATATAAAAGGACTTGATGTAGCGACCATTGAATGTTGTGTTTTGATAGCTGGAGTTTAGATTACAAACCGTATCCTAGTATTCTATCGACCTTTGATTGATTAGCTGCCGAATCACGCTTTATTCAATTTTTGGGGTAGTTGCCCCTCGGATCAGCGTTAAAAATTTTCATAGCCAGGCAGGTTCGACATGGCTATCCCACAAAAACGGACCTCACCGTTCCTTGTGGTTTCTTGCCATCGAATTTAAGTATCAAGGATCATGCAGAATTTGCATTTAGCAATTGGATATCATACGCTTACCTTGGGAGCCGCCCAAATCATAAACCCTTTAACCCAAGGAGGAAGGCCATGAAACTTTCCAAAGCAGCCAAAATTTGGATCGATTACCACAGGACCCATTCGAAAAAAAAATACGGTGCGATCCTACCGGTCCATCATCGAGCGGTTTATACGTGAATTCGGTGATGGACCCGTCGACCAAGTATCACCGGAACAAATCCTTACGTTCCTGAATCGCCTCACCGAAGGAAACAAACCCTACACCAAGCGAATCCGTTATTCCCAGCTCGCTTCTTTCTTCAATTTCGTCCGCAACAATATCGATCCCGAGCTCAGAAATCCATGCGACAGGCCCATGATTCGCAAGCTTTATCGCGAGAGGGTGCCTTTGAGATGGAAAATCATCGAAAAGGAAACCGTTGACGAGATAATTTTCTGCACCACTAAAATTCGCAATCGATTGATCCTCGAATTGATGGCCCGTGGTGGCATGCGCATCGGTGAAGTGCTGAAACTGCAATTGGGCGATCTGCAGGACCGCAAACTTGTCCTGCGTGAACCCAAAAGCGGCAAGGAATATGAGTTTGTGTTCATCCCGCAAAAAGTGGCGGATCGATTGCGTGAATACGCGCTGCAGGTGTGCAACGAACCCAGTGATCGGATATTTCCGATTACCTATGAGGCTGCCAGAATGATGGTTATCAAATCCGGCAAACTGGTCGGTGTCAAACTCAGACCGCATGACCTGCGTCGGCATTCTGCCACCTATGCAAGTCGATCTGGAGTACCTATTGAAATTATATCAAAAGTCATCCTCCGGCATGCAAACTTGTCAACGACACAGCGATATTTGGGAACGATCAGCGATGTTGAAGCGATCCGATGGATTGAGAATATATATGGCTGATGCAAAAAGGGTGGATCCGAATTATGGATTCACCCAATTAATTCACCGGCACAAGCTGGATGTAGCCAGAAGGTACTTGGACAAATGTGCGATGGAAGTACGGTATTGTAGTCTGTTCCGCTTGTTGATCGATTTCAGAACCCAGGAATGTGGCTATCTGTTATCAGGCCTGCCTGGTGACTAATTGAAGGTAAATGAAATGCACATTATTAAAAAGCGAAGTGATATAGAAGATGCGTACATTAATGATTCGGGCTTCCAACTGAGCAAGCCACCTTTTAAGTACGCTAATTTTGCTTGCTTTGGTGATTTATACCCCTTATTCGGTGGGGATAAAAGGGGTAATTGATCCAATATCGCTAACGATCAGATATCGATTCTTGTTTTCACTTGAACCATCCGGGTTTCCATAAATATTCGAGCCATACGGAAGACCGCTAAATAACTTTTGGAATTGGATAAAAAAAATATCTCCTTCAACCCAGCTCTTTCCTGTGTCTTGAAAAGATCCAAGATCCAAATTAAAATCGCCGCTCTTTGACCATTCCCACCAAAATTGCTTGCCGGTTGACATAGCAATACCAGTAATCTTTCGGCCGAAAAGAAGTGTCTTAATCTCCTGCCCGTGGATTCGGTTTTCCTTAAATATTCTGTAGTAGTCAGTCGGATTCCCTGGAACACCGGCTTTTATTAAGGCGTCGGCAATGCGATCCAGTTTTTTAGGGTCAGCAAAAGGAAGGTAGAGCAGTATATCGTTTAGGTTGCGAACCGGAGACTGCCTGTTTCTTAAAAAAATTTCGTATTCTTTGCAGGCTTCTTCGTTTCGGTTTTGAATGCCATATATAATTGATCGAAAAAGTCCAATCGATCCAGACAGGGCCGGGTTTAGGTTTTTAGCCCTTTCCAGCACTTGC
>JASFFF010000407.1:0-4023 GCA_050124445.1 Desulfosarcina sp. | reverse complement strand
AGCGAATCGTCATCCAGCGGGAGATTGCCCGTCTGACGAGCTCCGGCGAGGATGCATCGCGCCTGGCCGCACTGAAAAAAGGGTATGGCTGGCAGGGTGAAGCCACCTGTGCAGCCGACGGTCTGTGCGGACTTTCCTGCCCGGTGGATGTGGACACGGGAAAATTCACCAAATCCTTTCGATCCCGGGCGGTCAAGGGACAACCGTACCAGTGGCTGGCCGACAAAGCGGCCGACCACTTCGGGCCGCTGACTGCTGGAATTCGCACCGGACTGAACATTGCGGACGCTGCCCACCGCATCATCGGCACCGCCGGCATGCATCGGCTGACCCAAGGCCTGCGGCGCCTATCCGGCAACCGCCTGCCGGCCTGGCTGCCATCCCTACCCACGGGAGCGGCACCACCTCAGCGTCCAACACACCTTTCGGGCGGCCCGGCAGTGGTCTATTTTCCCGCCTGTGTCAGTCGGAGCATGGGGCCGGCCGCCGGAGATCCGCTTACCGATGCCCTGCATGAGGTTACCGAACGGGTGTTACGGCGGGCCGGCTACCAGGTAATCTACCCAGCCGACATGCATAATCTGTGCTGTGGACTGCCTTTCGAAAGCAAAGGTTTCTTCAGGCAGGCGGACCGCAAATCTGACTCACTGGAAAAGGCCTTGCTGGCCGCCTCCGACAACGGACGTCTTCCCGTTTTGTGCGACACCAGCCCATGCCTTGAGCGCATGCAGCGAAGCTTCGGGCCGCGCTTGACCCTCTATGAGCCGGTGGCCTTCACCGCAGACCACCTGCTCGATCGAATGAGTGTCAGCAAAACCGAGTTGCCGGTGGCCCTGCATATTACCTGCAGTGCGCGTAAAATGGGCTTGGACAGCGCTTTCCTAACCGTGGCCAACGCCTGCGCCCAAACCGTGGTGGTTCCTTATGGCATCGAATGCTGCGGATTTGCCGGAGATCGGGGTTTCAGTGAACCTGAACTCAATACCGCAGCCCTGGCCGGCTTGAGGGCCGCCGTCGCCAGCTGCACGGCCGGCTATGCCAACAGCCGCACCTGTGAAATTGGGTTGTCCCATCACAGCGGCATTCCCTATCGATCAATCATGTACCTGGTGGATGAATGCACAAAATAAGTGGGTTGAGGAGGAACATAGCATGAAAAACATCATTCTGGCGCTCATGTTCAGCGTTCTGTTTTGCACAACAGCCCTGGCCCAGGGAGGCTTGGTCAGCGTGAAAAGCAGCCATGATGTGATGACCACCGCCAATCGTCTCGAAAGCGCCTTGAAAGAAAAGGGCATTGCTGTTTTCGCACGCATTGACCACGCCCGGGGCGCTGCGACCATTGGACAAACACTTAAGCCCACCCTGTTGGTCATCTTTGGTAATCCGGCCATGGGCACCCCACTGATCCAACGCAGTCGCTCAATGGGTATCGACCTCCCCTTGAAGGCCTTGATCTGGGAAGACCGTAATGGACAGGTCTGGTTCTCCTACAACGCGCCGGACGGTCTGGTCCGCCGCCATGGCATCACCGAAATGCAAGCGCTGATTCAAAAAATGGAGATGGCCTTGTCCAATTTGGCCCAGGCGTCCACACTGCCCTGACAATGGTTCGTCACCGCGTATCCACGCGGCGCCCATATAGAAGAATAGTTCTGTACCAGAATAGAACAGTGGCGATGGCCAATCGCACCGGTTGCCCGTTGCCGCTGTCTGGTCGATGTGTTAAGAAAAGAGTATCTTTCCAGAATGTTTCTCGATTGGTTTCGGGTAAGGCTGCCTTCAGGGCACCGACGCTTCAGGAACGCGACCTGACGAAGCGAATGCCCCGCAAGCGGCTGTTCCCGGCAGCGTATCCGGCTTGTTAGGTGGCCCAATGGGATTTGAAATGCGGTTTATCGCGTTAGAGGCTTAGCAGACGAGAATGCCATCGGAAGTTGTGACACCTGGACCCTGCCTGCACTGGCAGGACGAAGACGGTGTAGACCACCGTCTCGACCTGACCGACAGGATCTTTCTTGGCCGTGTTTGCCGGGGGATTGAAGCCGGTAAATGCATCCTCGTGAACAATCCAATGGTTTCCCGTGATCATGCCGTCGTCCGTTTGACCCATAACGGGGTGGAAATCACCGATATGAGTAAAAACGGCACCTGGGTCAACGAAGTTCGCATGGCGCCGGGAGCCTCTCGCCTCCTAAAAGACGGCGACCATATCACCTTGGGCGATACCTCCATCCGTCTCTCTTGCCCCTATTTGACGGCACAAGCGAAAGAAGGTAACTGGACGGAGAAAACCGCTATCAGTCCAACTGCTGTATTTGTTACCAGCCTGGTGGCCGATGTCCGTGGCTTCTCTGCCTTTTCTCAAAAAACCGATTCGAAAACGGTTTACACATTTATCAAAGCGGTTTTTTCCCGCTTCAGCAGCATCGTCAACGCCCATCAGGGAACGGTTAAAGACTACGCCGGAGACGCGGTTTTCGCTTTTTGGGAACATCAGGGCGGGCTTTCGACCGAACACGCCATACTGGCCTGCCGGACGGCCGTCGATCAGCTGCACAGCCTTCCGGAAATCCACCGGCAACTACAAGATCGTGGATTGGATCTGCCGCCCCCGGTACTGGGGTGGGGATTGACCACCGGTCGGGTCACCCTCTCCCACTACGGGTCGCGCTCCGCCGGTTTGGCCTTGGTAGGTGATTGCATCAACCTGGCCTTCCGTCTTTCGTCGCTGGCAAACAAAACCCTTTCTGAGCCCATTGTCATGTGCGGACAGACGGCATCCTTGGCCAAGCAGGAACTGCCGCTTGTGGACTTGGGAAACCGTGGTATCCGCGGGCGAAGCGGACAGGAACGTCTGTTCGGCATTCAAGTGTCGTAAGCACCTCAACCGACCGGGAAAATCACATTAGCCATAAATGCCTTCTCTGCCAACCTGGGCAGATTGCCGGCACATCAACGCAGATGACGGCTGGTAAAGTTCCCTTCACTGATGGGGCGCCCAGCCACAGTATGGATACAATGCTATCGGGACGCTTCAAACGGATCGATGGGTAGTGTGATGCCAGTGGATTGGTTGAGGGATCGATGGTGTTAGCGGTCGTTTCAGGCGGAGCTGCGTCTAACGTCTCTCATTCGACCGTGATCCAGCACCTGCCGCACCGTCATGGCCAAGGTATTGAGCTCCACCGGTTTGTTCAAAATGGTGGCAATCCCCAGATCGGCGAGTTTGGATTTGGGTATGCGGTCACTGTGGCCGGTGCAAAGAATGACCGGAAGCCCTGGATGACGATCACGAACCTGCTCCACAAGCTTGTCACCCGTCAATCCCGGCATGGCCATATCGGTGATCAGCAGATCAATGGGGCAGGACTCGGAGTTGATTAGAGCCGCCGCCTCTGATGGATCGGTGCAGCACCGCACCCGATACCCTAATCGACCCAACAGTTTCTCAGAAATCTCTGTGATCATGGACTCGTCATCTACGAACAGGATCCGCTCGCTGCCGGTAGGGACAGCCGCGTTTTTTGCGGCCACTTCATCGACCGGATCGCTGGCCAGGGGGAAATAGAGTTCAAAGCTGGTACCGACATCTTTTTCGGATTTCAATACAATGCCGCCGCCATAGTTATTTAGAATACCATGAACCACGGCCAGCCCCATACCCGTGCCCTTCCCCTGCTCTTTGGTGGTAAAATAGGGGTCGAATATGCGTGCCTTTACCACTTCGGACATGCCCACACCGGTATCCGTCACCACAACGTGCACATAATTGCCCGCTGGGACGGGCAGAATCGATTCACCCAGTGCATGCGTCAGGCGTACGTTGTCTACCAGGATGGAGAGATCACCGCCTGTCTCCTCCATGGCATGACTGGCGTTGGCCAGCAGATTGATCATGACCTGGTGGATCTGCGTGGCATCGGCCCGGATAACATCGTCCGTTGCCGACAGGGTGGATTGAATATTGATATCCGCGGGGATGGTCGCCCTCAGGAATTTCAAGGCTTCCTTCACCAGGGG
>JASFFF010000406.1:0-4034 GCA_050124445.1 Desulfosarcina sp. | reverse complement strand
TCGTCGGTTATAGCAGGTGCAGTGGCCTGAAATTAAAATCATTATCGAAATTATAGACTAAGAAAGGAAACAAAATCCATGTCGGAAAAAGAAGAAAAAATCCTCTACCTCAGTACCCACGGAGATGAAAATATTGACAAAGCCAGCATTCCCTTTGTGCTGGCCAACGGTGCGCTATCCATGGATGTTAATGCAACCATCATTCTTCAGGCCAACGCAGTGGTCTTTGCCAAAAAAGGTTTTGTAGAAACGGTTCCGGCCGGCGGCGGCTTCCCTCCGATGCAGAAACTACTTTCGGACTTTACCGAGTTTGGCGGAACCCTTCAGGTTTGCGGCCCTTGCATCAAGGAGCGGGGCATTACCCCAGACGATCTGATCGACGGCGCCACCGTGACGGCTGCCGGGCAGGTCAACATCGCAGCAATCGAGGCCGATGCGGTATTTGTTTACTAAACACCTCCCGAAACCCAAAGGACGCGAGGTATCACCATGACTGACACCCAGAGTCATCCCAAACCGATGCGGGTCACCGACCTCATCGAGCAGAAAAACCAAGGATCGACCGTCGTTTGTCATACACAATTCGACATTCTGCCGGTCGATTTCCAGCATCGGTCCAATCCTTTCCAGGCGTATATTTTCCTGTGTCAGTACAGTGGAACCGTAGAGGGAAGGGAGTATACCTTCCGAAAATGCTATGCAAGGGGCTGCCCACACAATCTTTGCCCCCATGTCTCCCAAGCCGTTTTGATCGCCAACCGCTACCTGCAACGGGACTATCATCGTCTCGAAACCGCTGGCATCGCGGTAGATAATAAATTGTTCACCCTGGAAGAGATGGTGCGCAAATTTGACCGGCAGAAAGAGGATGCCGATTCGGCCTTGGCCCTTCACGATTACGTCAACCTTGCCAAAGAAGGTCGAGAGGTTATCGTCCACCCCTCCTTGGAACATGTTTCGGCGGTGGAACATTTCGATCGCGTCGAAAACAAAATGGTCTTTTTAATGGCCGACTTTTCCATTGTCTGCCAAGGATCGACCCATCATGTCGAACGTTGTCTGGCTTGTTATCCCGTGGACAAGGAAGCCGATGAACGACAAAAGAAGATCGATGTGGCCAATGCCCGCCTCAAGTTGTTCTATGAGGCGTTAGAGTCGGCCGGTGGGCAGGCTGAGAAATTATTTTTTCAATAGTTTTGCCATAATGTAAGGAGATCGCTCTATGCATGCCACCATACAAAAACCCATTGAGGAAATCGTCGATTTTATCAAACCTGGAGAAAAGGTTTTCGTGGTCGGGTGCAACAATTGCGCCTGGAAATGCCACTCTGGCGGTGAAGATGAGACCGTAAAGATGGCCGAAAGGCTATCCAAAAGAGGTGTTGAGGTCGTTGGCTATACGGTTCCCGGCCCTCAGGGAATGTCTTTATGCAAACTGGACCACACCCGCAGGGTGCTCCAGGAAGATTACGCCGATCCGGTTGCTGAAGCGGACAGCTTTTTAGTTCTGGGTTGTGGTCAGGGAGTGCACACCGTCATCGATGCCACCGATGGCAGTATGGTGCATCCGGGCTGCGATACCATTTTTGGCGGAGAGACGGTATCGGCTGAGGATATCGAGGAATACTGCTCTTTGTGCGGTGAGTGTGTGATCGAATTTACCGGTGGCTTGTGTCCCATGACCCTTTGCTCCAAGCAATTGTTGAATGGGCCATGTGGCGGTGCAGAAAAGGGCATGTGCGAAGTAGACAAAGAGCGCCCCTGCGGGTGGATCATGATCTATGAACGGCTAAAACAGCTGGGGCGTCTGGAGTTGTTGGATCCGTACCAGAAACCCAAGAATCACGCGAAATGGAGTCGGCCCCGAACCTTGAAGGTCAGCGAAACCGAAGCCACTTTTTGCTCACAGGCGGGTAAAGTTACTGTAAGCAATCAAGATTAATCGATCTTCCCAAAGGAAAACAATATGAAACTGACCACGTTGTTTGAAAAAGGCGAATTCGTTGTCACCGGTGAGGTAGGACCAATCAAAGGGGCCGTCAACCGCGATAAATCCATCGATCCGGCCTGTACCCAGGAGGCCAAATATCTTCAAGGCTGGGTGCATGCGGTTAACGTCACCGACAACCAGTCTGCCGTGATGCGTCTGGGCTCATTGGCTGCCAGTGTGGGGTTGAAACAAAAGGGAATTGAGCCTGTTTACCAGCTGACCTGTCGAGACCGGAACCGCATTGCGCTGCAAAGTGATCTGCTCACCGCCTATTCGCTTGGGATCGACAACGTCTTGCTTATTACCGGGGATCACATCCAGCTCGGCGACCACAAAGAAGCCAAACCGGTCTTTGATTTGGATTCGGTTCAGCTCATTGATATGGCCATGGGCCTGCGCCACGGCCATGACATTACCGGCAATGAAATCGAGAACCCACCCGACATGGCCTATGGCGCTGTGGTCAACCCAAACTTTGAGCCGCTGGATCTTCAGTTGATGAAAATGAAGAAGAAAGTCGATGCCGGTGCCGAATTTTTCCAGACCCAGGCCGTTTACGACCGCAAGGTTTTCGAGACATTCATGAACAAAGCCTCAAAACTAAATGTACCCATCCAGGTAGGGCTAGTGGTTCTCAAGTCCCCGCAAATGGGCAAATTCATGAATGCCAATGTCTCCGGCATAGAGGTTCCCCAGTCCTGGATCGATGAAATCGGCAGCGTGGAAAAAGAGGATCGTAAGATGAAAGCAGCGGACATGATGGGGCGTTTTCTGTCTGGCATCAAAGACATGGTACAGGGGGTTCACTTGATGCCTTTAGGGTGGGCTGACATTGTTCCCAAAATTCTGCAGACGGCACAAATCGCCATCTGACACAACTAGATAATATGCAAGTACTATGTAAGGCTCCAAACCAAAAGACAAGCGGATACCCCCGATTCATGGGGGTATTCCGTTTGGTACCATCCATTATATTGAACATATCCACTACGGTTGTATTTGCTTTTTCAAGTTTATTCCGTATTTACGCATACGGTTCCACACCGTCACCCGGTTGATCCCCAGTAACCGAGCCGCTTGACTTTGATTGCCGCCCGTTGCCGCAAGGGCTTCGATAAGCTGCTGGCGTTCAGAATTATCGTTTTTACTGAATAAAGTATCCGAAATGGCTGCTGGTGGCGATGAAATCGTGAGCATTTGGGGCGGGAGGTGGTCTATATCGATGGTGTCCTTGTCTGCAATCGTAAATGCATACTCCAGTGCGCTTTTCATTTCCCGAACATTTCCCGGCCAGTGGTAATCCATGAAACAGTCCAGCGACTTGCGCGTCAATCCGCGGATGGGCTTCCCCGTGCGCAGTTCCAGCCTACTGATAAAGGTGTTGGCCAGAAGTGGAATATCGTCTTTCCGGCTTCTCAATGGCGGAAGATGGATGGGAATGACATTAATGCGAAAATAGAGATCCTCCCTAAACCGCCTCTGATCGATAAGCTCCAGCAGGTTGCAATTGGTGGCCGTGATAATCCGGACATCCACGGAGACGGGTTGGTTTTCACCCACTCGCTCGAACTGGCTGGTTTCCAACGCCCGCAGCAATTTTATCTGGATGGTGAGTGGAATATCCCCGATTTCATCCAGGAAAAGGTCCCCCCCGTCAGCGGCCTCAAAACGGCCGATGCGGTCCCGGAACGCACCGGTGAACGACCCCTTGATGTGACCAAATAGTTCACTTTCCAACAAAGCTTCATTCAAGGCCGCACAGTTAAGTTGAACGTAAGGTCCGTTCCTACGCTTGCCTCGATCATGAATGGCTTTGGCCACCAGTTCTTTGCCTGTACCACTCTCTCCTAAGATAATTATGGGGGCATCACTTTGGGCTGCTTTTTCGATGATATCGAAAACGGCTTTCATCTGGTCGCTACCACCAACGATGCCGCCGAATCCGCTGTTTTCATCCAATTGGCGAGACAAAACCTCTACTTTGCGGTCCAGACGATCGAGTTCACTTAAATCCGTCAGGGTTTCCACGGCTCCCAGCACTGTC
>JASFFF010000405.1:0-4036 GCA_050124445.1 Desulfosarcina sp. | reverse complement strand
TCCAGACGGCAAGATTCATCCCACCAAAGCGGATGCCGAAGTGGACGATTTCGAGCATTAACTTTCGTCAGCATTCAGATTTCTGCGATACAACATCATCGACAAAAGCGTGGATCGAATATTCGATTACACGCTTTTGCTATATTCAAATGGTGACCGAAATCTTAGAAACAATCTGAGCAAAGTAGGTTATAAAGAAAACATGAGAAAAGATAATGAATAAAAGAGATTTAAAATCCATTCACAGGCAGTTACATCGATGGCTCGAAAACCTTTCGCGCAATGCGGATTGCAATCTCGATGGTTTAAATGGCGCGGATGAAACCTTACCGGATATTGTTGATCAGGCTTCCAGCTCAATCGAGCGAGCATTGTTTCATAATTTATGTGATCGCGAGACACTTCTTATGAAAAAGATCGAACGCGCCCTGGAGGATATTTCAAATGGCATTTACGGCATCTGCAATAATTGCGGTGAAGACATTGCCGTGAAACGGCTGAAGGCCAGTCCCATAACCCGCTATTGCATCGACTGCAAAACGGCGTTGGAAACCCGGAAGCGGCTGACAGGAACCTGATGATCACCCGCCAATATGCGTCATGAACCAACTTATCGAAATTACCCCCAGCGGTCTTTTCTGCCCTGATGGAGATTTTTATATAGATCCCTGGCGACCGGTCCCAAAGGCGGTGATAACACATGTCCACGCAGATCATGCCAGGGAGGGCAGTGCGTCATACCTGTGTGCCAGCGACAGCGAGATGCTGCTGCACGCCAGACTGGGACCCGAGATCCAGATTGAAACTCTTGATTACGGTGAGGCGCTGTCGATTAATTCCGTCCATATATCTTTCCATCCGGCTGGACACATACTTGGGTCGGCGCAAATCAGAATCGAAAAAGACGGACTTGTCTGGGTTGTCTCTGGCGACTACAAGCGACACGTCGATCCAACCTGCTTGCCCTTCGAACCGGTTCGATGTCACACCCTTATCAGTGAAAGTACGTTTGGCTTGCCGATATTCAGGTGGCCGGATCCGGAGCAGACAATCCTGGAAATTAACTCCTGGTGGCGTTCTAACCGGAAGCAGGGCTGCACCAGCGTTCTGTTTGCCTATGCCTTGGGTAAAGCCCAGCGAATCTTAAGCGGACTGGATCCCACCATCGGTCCGATTTTAACTCACGGCGCTGTTGAAAAGATGACCCAGTGCTATCGGGGTGCCGGCATCAGGCTCCCGGAGACACAATATGTCAACAATGTAGAAGACAAGGATCTTATTGCTGGCGCTCTCGTGCTTGCGCCGCCTTCGGCCGACAACCGGGCCTGGATGCGACGATTCCCAAATAGTTCGAGAGCCTTTGTCTCGGGGTGGATGCGCATCCGGGGCAACCGCCGGCGGAGATCGGTTGACCGGGGCTTTGTCCTTTCCGACCACAGTGATTGGGATGGTCTGGTTAACACCATCGCGGAAAGCCGTGCCCGCAAAATCTATCTTACCCATGGCTATGCAAACGAATTGAGCCGCTGGTTGCAAAACCAGGGATACGAGGCGGAGGTCATCCCCGCCGTGGATAATGATCGGGGCGAAATTGAGGGGGGAAATTCGTGAAAGCGTTTGCCGACCTCTACCGGAAGCTTGACGAAACAACCAGCACTAATCGCAAGATCGCAGCCATGGTTGATTATTTTCGTACGGCACCCCAAACGGACGCCATCTGGGCGGTTAGTTTTCTGATCGGCCGCAAACCGCGGCGGGTAATATCTACCCGCTATCTGAGGCAATGGGCGGCCGAACTGGGCGGGATACCCGAGTGGCTATTTGAAGCCTGCTACGATATTGTCGGGGATCTGGCTGAAACCATCACCCTGTTGCTGCCCAACACCTCAGCCGTCAGCGACCGTTCTCTGCACGATTGGATTGAACAGCGGCTTCTGCCCCTGAGGGCCATGCAACCGGATGAACAGCAAGCCGAAATTCTGGCCTCATGGAACCAGATGAGTGATTCACAGCGTTTCGTCTGGAACAAACTTATTCTCGGCGGTTTTCGCGTCGGCGTATCTCGGCGGCTGGTCGTGCGGGCGTTGGAGCGCTTCAGCGGGATCGATGCAGCCGTCATAACCCACCGCTTGATGGGTGATTGGCCGGCCACGCCAGACACTTTCCGACGAATCCTCTCACCCGATACCCGGGATGCGGATATCAGTCGACCTTACCCGTTTTATCTGGCTTATCCCCTGGATGGCCAACCGGCCGAACTGGGGCCGCCGTCTGACTGGCAGGTGGAATGGAAATGGGACGGCATCCGGGGCCAGGTGATCAAACGCCAGCGGCAGGTATTTATCTGGTCCCGCGGCGAAGAGCTGGTGACCGCCAAATATCCTGAACTGGCCGAAGACGCTGCCCAGTTGCCTGACGGTACGGTGCTGGATGGTGAGATTTTGCCCTGGAAGGATGACCGGCCCTTGCCGTTTTCTGAGCTTCAGCGCCGGATTGGCCGCAAAACGGTGGGCAAGAAACTGCTTCGTGAGGTTCCGATCGTATTTTTGGCCTATGACGTATTGGAAATCAACGGTCTTGATGTGCGTACCAGGACTTTGCGACGGCGCAGGAGCCTATTATCCCGGCTTTTGGCAACAAGCCCGGCCCGGCGCATGATCATCTCGCCCATGGTTGGGAATCAAAGCTGGAAGGAACTTGAAGCCCTGCGGGGGGACTCCCGACACCGAGGTGTTGAGGGATTTATGCTGAAACGGCTTAGCTCTGAATACCAGGTTGGGCGTCGACGGGGAGACTGGTGGAAATGGAAAGTCGACCCCCTGACCGCAGATGCTGTTTTGCTTTACGCGCAAAGGGGCCACGGCAAACGGGCAGGGCTCTTCACCGATTATACATTGGCCGTCTGGCAGGGTGATGCACTGGTGCCATTTGCCAAAGCATATTCCGGTTTGAGCGATGAGGAAATCAGACAGGTGGATCGTTTTATCCAGCGCAATACCCTGGAGCGCTTCGGTCCGGTTCGGTCGGTGCGACCCGAGTTGGTCTTTGAAGTTGCTTTTGAGGGCATTCAGGAATCCTCCCGGCACAAGTCCGGCCTGGCCGTTCGCTTTCCGCGAATCGCCCGCTGGCGCCGCGACAAAAAGGTCGGGGAGGCTGACACCATCGAAACCTTACGCGCATTGCTGATATCAATCTAATGCTGTCTAAAGGAGCAGATCGATTTTCACTTACCATCCACTGGCGAAAGGCTTTCCGGCCCATAGGGAAACCGGGAGACAGGGTGCTGCGCGCAAAATGGCTTAATCGATGATAGCGAAGGTGAAAAACAAGAAAAATCAGCCGTCCAAGGCATTGGAGACGGTCCAGCGTTGGTTTCATGACCGGGGTTGGAAGCCTTTTGATTTTCAGCTTCAGGCCTGGGACGCATACCTGCAGGGCAAAAGTGGCTTGATTCACGCACCGACCGGTATTGGCAAAACCTATGCCGCCTGGTTCGGGCCCCTTTTGGAATCCATGGCGGACGATGGACAAGATTTAGTGAGCCCGGATGATTCGGCCACCCAACGGCTGCGCATCCTATGGGTGACCCCGCTGCGCGCCCTGGCAACTGACATCCGGATCGCCTTGTGGCAGGCTGTCAAGGATCTTGGGCTTCCCTGGTCGGTTGAATGCCGCACCGGAGATACAACAGCAGCTTTCAAAAGCCGTCAGAAAAAACGGCTGCCCACCGTTTTGATCACCACCCCTGAAAGTTTGACACTGCTGCTTTCCTATTCAGGGGCCCGTGAAAAATTTGACCACCTGCGGCTGGTAGTAGCCGACGAATGGCACGAGTTGATGGGCTCCAAGCGCGGAATTTTGGCGGAGCTGGCCGTGGCCAGGCTCAGATCATGGAACCGGCAACTGAAGATCTGGGGCCTTTCAGCAACCCTTGGGAACACCGAAACCGCTATGCAGGTGCTTTTGGGAGATACTGCTGACCGCGGTTGTCTGATTCAGGGACTTCAGTCCAAATCTTTGGCTGTGGAGTCGATTC
>JASFFF010000404.1:0-4039 GCA_050124445.1 Desulfosarcina sp. | reverse complement strand
TTTTTCCAGGTCCTGCATGGGGAAACCCTCTTCGATGACCATGCCGACACTCATATACCGGGGTTGGCCGCCACACATGGCCACATCGTTAACCGTTCCGTTGATGGCCAGATCGCCGATGCACCCGCCGGGAAAGAAGATGGGATCGACCACATAGGTGTCTGTGGAAAAGGCGATGCGCTTGCCGGCCATGCTCAACGTGGCGCCATCATCGAGCATGCCCAGCACCGGGTTGTAAAAAGCAGGCAGCAGCAGATCGGCGGTCAGGCGATGAGCAATCTTACCCCCGCTGCCATGGTCGAGCAGGATTTTATCCAGTTTCATAAACGGGTATCTTTTCCATCGTCATGGTAACGGTAGTAGGCAGCACATGTGCCTTCGCTGGAGACCATACACGGACCGATCGGGGCCATGGGGTTGCATGCCTTTTTGTAGAGCGGGCATTGGGGAGGCAATTTAAGACCGGTCAAGATGTCGCCACAAGCGCATCCTGTTGGCTCCGGCGCCGGTTCCAGTTTCAGATTGAACACATTGACCGCATCGAAGGCGGCGTATCTGTCTCGAATCGCCAAACCGCTGGCGGCTATCGTGCCGATGCCACGCCATTCGGCGTCGACCACCTTAAACACCGCCTCCATGACCCCCACGGCCTTTGGATTCCCTGCGGCAGAAACGGCACGAGGGTAGGCATTGGCCAAATCAGGCCGGCCAGACGCTACCTGATCGACCAGCATGGCGATTGCCTGCAAAAGGTCGCTGGGTTCGAAGCCGGCCACCACACAGGGCACCCGATGGGCATCGAAAAAAGGCCGGTAGGCCTCTACACCGATAATCACACTGACATGACCTGGCAGTAGGAATCCGTCGATGTTGATCTCGCCATGGGTTAAGGCTTCAAGGGCCGGAGGCACGGTTTTGTGGGCCGAGAACACACTAAAATTGTTGAGTTGCTGCCGATCGGCGGCCAGAATGGCCGCTGCGACGGTGGGCGCCGTGGTTTCGAAACCGACACCCAGAAATACAACGCGCCTATCCGGGTTGTCTCGGGCGATCTCCAAAGCGTCGAATGTCGAATAGACAATGCGCACATCCGCCCCTTCAGCCTTCTCCCGCTGCAAAGAGGATCCGCTGCCCGGTACCCGGATCAAATCGCCGAACGTGGCCACGATGGTATCCGGCTGCCCGGTCAAGGATACAAAGGCGTCGATCTCCGCTTGGGCCGTCACGCACACTGGACACCCGGGACCCGACAGCAGGGAAATTGTCTCGGGCAGCAAGGAGCGGATACCACTTCTGAAAATCGATACGGTATGCGTGCCACACACTTCCATGAATCGGACCGATTGCCGGCTGTTCTCACAAATACGTCCGGCCAGGTTTCTGGCGATTTGCGGGTCGTGAAAAGTGTCGCTGGTTACGTGGGTCATGGGATTATTGCCTTTATGATTGATTCATTGTCGCAGCCGCTACTACCGCCTGCCCCAGGGAGATCCCACCATCGTTGGTTGGCACCAGTCGGTGGGTGAGCAAGGAAAAGCCGCTTTTTTCTAAAACGGTGCTCAAACCGGTGAACAGACGGCTGTTTTGAAACACGCCACCACTCAAGGCCACCCGGTCGATGCCTGTGTCATCCCGCAGCTGCCGGCAGAGTAGGTCGAAAAGGGTTACCAGCGTATTGTGGAACCGAGCGCTGATCACGGCCGGCGAAACGTTGCTGGCGACATCTTCAATCACGGCCTGAATAATCGGTCCGGTTGCGATTTGCAGCACCGCGTCGCCGTTCCAGGCGAAGTCGTAGCAGCCGGATTCACGATCGTCGGCAATCATCTCTAGTTCCATGGCCGCTTGACCCTCGAAGACCACCTGGCTGCGCAGACCGATTATGGCAGCCACGGCATCGAACAGCCGCCCCAGGCTGGAGGTCAGCGGGCTGTTGGTGCCCGTTTGCATCATCTTGATCAACACAGCTACCTGTTCGGGATCGGCATCTGGCAATTGAGGATGTGCCGACAGGTCCCAACGGTCTCCCAATACCGACCACAGATGGCTGACGGCCATTCGCCAGGGTTCCCGGATGGCGGCGGCGCTGCCTGGCATGGGTACCGCTTCCAAATGGGCCGCCCGGGTGAAGCCAACATAGTCGGCCACCAGCACCTCTCCTCCCCAAATGGTGCCGTCCGTTCCCAGACCTGTGCCGTCGAAGGAGAGTCCGATCACCGGGCCATCGGCTTTGTTCTCGGCCATGCAGGCGGCGATGTGGGCATGGTGGTGCTGCACGGCGATGGACGGCGTACCGTCCAGTTCGCTTGCATAACGGGTGCTCATGTAGTCCGGGTGAAGATCGCAGGCCACAACCAGAGGTTCGATGTCTAAAATTCGTTTGAGATGATTGACCGTCAGACGGAAGAAATCGTCGGTGGCGCGGTTTTCCAGATCGCCGATGTGCTGGCTGACAAAGGCCTGCCGGCCCCTGGTGAGGCAGACGGTGTTTTTCAATTCAGCCCCGCAGGCCAGCAGCGGTGGCAGATCGTCCTTTAAAAAAATGGGGACGGGCACAAAGCCGCGCGACCGGCGGATGGGGCGCATGTGGCCAGCGCTGAAGCGAACGATGGAGTCGTCGCTTCTCAAGTAAATATCGCGGTCGTGCACCAGAAAGTCATCGGCAATTCCGGCCAGGCGCGACAACGCCTCGGCGTTGCCGATGGCGATGGGTTCTTCACTCAGATTGGCACTGGTCATTACCAGAGCAGCAAAGCCGTTATCCAGCAAAAGGTAATGCAGCGGTGTATAGGGCAGCATGATGCCCAGGTAACGGTTGCGCGGCGATACCGACGGGGCAATGGGCGTGTCTGCCCGTTTTTCCAGCAAAACAATGGGCCGTTGGATGGCGGCGAGCAGCTGCGCTTCCGCCGCCCTCACACGGGCGATGGACCGGATGCGGTCCATGTCGCCACACATGAGGGCCAGGGGTTTCTCCTCGCGGTGTTTGCGTCTGCGCAGACGTTCAACAGCCTCTTGATTGGTGGCATCCACAGCCAGATGAAAACCACCCAATCCCTTGACAGCCACAATACGGCCAGCCCGCAGCCGGTCGGCGGCCTCATCGATGGGATTGTCCGCATCGAGCGTCTTCCCTTGGGCATTGCACAGGGTCACCCGGGGACCGCACGTCGGACAGGCATTGGGTTGCGCATGGAACCGCCGGTCGTTCGGATCGTCATACTCGGCCTGGCACTGGGGGCACATGGTGAAGTGCCGCATGCTTGTCTTGGGTCGGTCGTAGGGAATATCGTCGATGATGGTGTAGCGCGGTCCGCAGTTGGTACAATTGATGAACGGGTAGCCATAGCGGCGATCCGATGGATCACGCATCTCCGTCAGACAGTCGTCGCACACCCTCACATCCGGAGATATGAGCGTGGTCCGGGAGGCACTGCCCCGGCTTTTTACAATCGAAAACGTGGTAAAACCGGCGACCGCTTCAGCCGCCTGGGATATGTCGAGGATATGCGCCAGGGGCGGCTTTCTGTGGGGAAGATCATCGACAAACCGCCGGATACGGTTTTCTGGTCCTTCCAGGATCAGAGACACACCGGTGGCGGTATTGGCCACTTCCCCCTTCAGATGATGGTGGTTGGCCAACTGGTAAATAAAGGGGCGAAAGCCCACCCCTTGAACGATCCCACTTATCTCCAGGCGTATAGCCGAGGTTGCCTGTGTCATGAGCCGCGTTGGACGCTATCCTTGCTTGGCTTCTAAATCGTCCACAAAGGCGGCGGCCTCTTTGAGGAGTCGGATGGTTTCCATGGCCGACGCTTCGTCCAGCTTTTTAATGGCAAAGCCGGCATGTACAATGACGTAGTCTCCAACAGCCGCGTCCTCCAGCAGCATGAGGCTGGCCGATCGCTTGACACCATCTACGTCAATGGTGGCCATGTCATTGTCGATTTGGGTTATTTTAGATGGGATTGCAAGACACATGATTGTCGGTTCCTTTATCGTGGCAGGTAATGCCCAGTCGGTCGAGTTCGCTCAGCAC
>JASFFF010000403.1:0-4042 GCA_050124445.1 Desulfosarcina sp. | reverse complement strand
TCGGTGGTACCGTGGCCCGCCGATGGCCCATGGCTGCCGGTGCGGCCGTGTCCCGTGGTGTCGGTTGTGGCCGCCGCATGGCCGCCGTCGACGGCCCGCTCGGCAGCCGCCTGGTGGTCAGCCGTTGCCGGTCGCGTGTGGTCATCATCGGCCGTTTGTGTGATCGAGGCAGCCGGTTCAACCGTGCGGGCATGCCGTTTCATTGCAGGGCCCTTGGAAGAACCGAAGATGACGGAAAGGGCCCACAGGATGATGACAACAATGGCGATGCCGCCGATGATGCGCGGCGTGGCGAACTTTTTGAACTCGAATCCCTTGGCGTCGTTTCCCATGCTTGCTCCGTTTTCGGTTGGTTCCAGCTTCGGTTCCAAGCCGCCGGTGTTGCAGTTATTGTTGCTTCCTGAGTTTGCGGATATCTCCCACCCGGATGGTCACATTGGTGGCATCGAAATGTTCGATCAAAGGTATCACATATTTGCGGGAAGCTCCAGTCATATCCTTGAACTCAGGCGTGGAGATCTCACCCTTTTCGAGAATATGGCCCACCAGTTCGTCCTTGAGTTTTTCCAAGATGGACCGGTCGTAGTAGAGGTCTTCCTTCACCTTCACCAGGGCGCCTTCGCCGACCAGCAGTTCGAGCACCCCCTTGGCCGGTTTGGGGGCCACATCCAGATTTTTTACCACCTCTCTGAAATAGGGTGGTGTCAGCCCGCTTTGGCGGTAGATGTCGATGATCTGCTGCTTGAGCGCTTTCTGGTCCACCTGCAGGGAGACCTGGTGGGACGCCAGGCGAACCGTATCGTCTGCCAGGGCCACCTGTTTGTCCTTGATCGTGCGGTTGAGCACCAGGGTGAACAGTTTGCCGCGGGCGGCATGCGGAAATTTCGATTTCAGTTCTTCCTTGGAAATGCCGACTTTCAGAGGGTTGTCCCGGTGGTAGGCCTGCAGGACATCTTGAATCAGTTGTCTCAGGGATTCGAAAACCGACTGGTGCACATAGCTGCGGTGCTCCTTGTCCACCAGCAAAACGGTCTGGCTGTTGAGCATGCCGCCGATGGTGGTTTCAAGCGCCTTGGTCGACAGGTTGGTCATCAGCAGCAAGTCGGCAAAACCGATGCCGGACGGGCCGGCCATGCGCGCCTGGTAGTCGATGATGCCTTCGGCTTCTGCGTCGGCCAGATCGGTAAGTCCGTCGATGATCGTCTGTTGAAAACGCTTGTGCTTGGTCGGAATGGGATCCAGGACCTTGCCGCCGCCGATGGTTCTTACCGGTGAATAGCTGCGCAGCACGAATCGATCGTCTCGAATCAGGCTCACCGGCTGGTCCAGGCGGATCTGGGCAACGCATGTTTCGCCGGGAATCAACTCCTCACGATCCAGCAGAATCAAGTTGCCCATGATCTCGCTGGTGCCGGTATGGAAGCGGACCTGTTTCCGGCTCTTGATCGGCTTTTTGTTGCTGGCCAGATAGTTCAATTCCAGGTCCACCATGAAGCTGGGCTTCAAGGTGCGTTCCCGGGCCAGGATGTCGCCGCGGTTGATGGCAGACTTGTCGAGGCCTTGAAAATTAATGGCCGTACGCATACCGGCTTCGGCCACCTCCCGGCTTTGGTTGTGAACCTGGATGCCCCTCACCTTGGAGGTGATTTGGCTGGGATAGATCATGATGGCGTCGCCCAGGTTGACCTTGCCCGAAATCAGGGTTCCAGTGATAACGGTGCCGAATCCCTTCATGGAGAAGACCCGGTCAACGGGCAGGCGGAGCAGGCCGGAGCTGATTCGTTCCGGCACATCCGCGCACAACGCGTCCAGTGTTTCGATAAACTGGGGTATGCCCTCACCGGAAAGCGCGGAGACCGGCACGATGGGCGATTCTTCAAGAAAGGTGCCCCGGGTGAAATCGCGGATGTCATCGGTCACCAGTTCCAGCCACTCTTCGTCGACCATGTCGATCTTGGTCAGCACCACCAAGCCGTAGCGCACCCCCAGCAGGGTGCAGATCTCCATATGCTCGCGGGTTTGCGGCATGACCCCTTCATCGGCGGCGATAACCATGGCAACGATGTCGATGCCGGTTGCTCCGGCGACCATGTTCTTGACGAATTTTTCGTGGCCGGGCACGTCGACAATGCCCAGATGCCGGCCGCTGGGCAAATCCAGCGCGGCGAATCCCAATTCGATGGTGATGCCGCGCTTCTGCTCCTCCTTGAGCCGATCGGTGTTTGTGCCGGTGACGGCCTTGATGAGACTGGTTTTACCGTGGTCGATGTGTCCGGCGGTTCCAAAAATAATCTGTTTCACAGGCGAATGGCTCCGGCGTTGTCAGGGTTGCTGCTTTTTGCGATTCCTCAGGTACTCGGCAAAATAGGCCAGGCCGACGAGGATCACACCCAATCCGGCCACATAAATCGGGTTGGCATCAGGGTAAAACATGCGTGCCAGAATCACGGCAAATCCGGCGCCCAGGATGGCGCGAATGATGAATATGTGAAATCGGGTCAAATCGTTACCTCGTTGTACGGATGTTTAAGCGATTCTACGGCGGCGCAATCGGTTATTGCACCAAACAGAGATTTTCATGGCCAAGGCGTTTCGAGATGAATCTGTATTCACGTTCAACAACGAAACGTGCTTTCATTTTTTCCAATTGTCGAAACGATTTCATGCAATGTTCGGATTTAAAGGAATGTGAATATTATATGATAAGGCAAGGTGGGTCAATACCTATGGGAAATACATGACTTTTCAATAGGTTAAAAATCGGTCGCCATCACGTTTTTCGTTGGCGGAACCGGTTGCGAAGGCTTTTTGTTGTGCGCCGAACATTTGGGTTGAAATGGCCAACATGTTCTGATAACTGTTTTTACTCTTATGGTGGGTGTAGCTCAGTTGGCAGAGCATCAGGTTGTGGCCCTGAGGGTCGTGGGTTCAAGTCCCATCACTCACCCCATAACACCAAAAGGCCATTGCACCAAAGATTTGCGGCGATGGTCTTTATCGCTTGTGCGCCCGTAGCTCAGCTGGATAGAGCGCCGGACTTCGAATCCGTAGGCCGCAGGTTCGAATCCTGCCGGGCGCGCCAATAATTACAAGGGGTTGCGCTTATCAGCGTTGCCCCTTTGCCGTTCATATCGCCAACTTGCCCCACATTAGCCCCACAAAAATAAAATTTGGCCAATCTACTGCAAATCGATGACGAGCAGCTTGAATCCAATCGCCCTCACTTTAGTTCGGCTCAATTAGTTCGGCTCAAAATTGATGCCAACTTCAGAATCATGACGACGACTCCTTAGGGGCTTATTCAGTGATGAAATTTGATTGGGAAATCTTAAGCTCTTTGGATTTATCGACGGGAATCAAAACAAAAATCATTTAATCGAAGAGATAGTAATAGTCCTGGCATGACTGGCATATTGATGAGATTCTGTATTCGAGTTTTGCGCAGTCAGTACGAAACTGGACAGCTGGCTTTCCACAGATCTTGCAGATATGCTGACCTCTGGCGATTCGTTCTCGTAACATGACTTCCTTGTCAGCAAGCACAGCTATGAGCTTTTCTATTCGGTTGACCGCACCGGACCTGTAGGCCTGTTTATGGGCAATCTGGCTTTTCATGGTTACAGATGCTCTATTTTATGGTTTTGTAGCAGCGGAGACAATAAAGCCCGAGTAAATAGGGGAAGCTCTCAACTCGGGCTTACTGGTGCCAAGTGGATCTTGACCAAGGCCAGCTAAGTGCCCTGCGGATAATTCATAATTAATTAGGTTTACATTTAGTTGCGGTGTTTATCGCCGGGGTGAACAGCTTTGAACACCTCGATCAGAGAACTGCAACATCGCGAATAATATCCGAACAGATCCCGAATTTTTACTCAGCAACCCCGCTCTCGCTGAAACTGAAATTCTCATTTTGAGAATTGGTTTTGCTTTATTTACCGGGTACTATGATTGCCGTTTGATAGATGAAAATACAACTTTTTTAGGAAGATAGGTCGGTACGTTTTAATAACAGAAACCTGTACTCGGAGGTGAGTGCAGGTTT
>JASFFF010000402.1:0-4045 GCA_050124445.1 Desulfosarcina sp. | reverse complement strand
GGTTGCCTACAATCGGACCGTTTCCCTTTTCACTTGAAATTACCATACTAAATCGGAGGTTTACCCGTGGCATTGACCAAGAGTGACATCATTGAAAAGATTTACAGTGATCTTGGACTTACCAAGAAACAATCCGTCAATGCCATTGAATCCCTGCTTGAACCTATTAAAACATCCTTGGAATCCGGTGATGATGTTTTAGTGTCCGGTTTTGGTAAATTCTGTGTACATGAAAGGAAGGAAAAGAGAGGCCGGAACCCGGCCACGGGTGAAAAATTGATGCTGCCCCCGAGAAGGGGGGTGACGTTCAAGTGTTCGGGTATACTAAGGAAGAAGGTGAACAAGGGATAGGGAATGCTTTTTCAGGGTGAACACCTTTATCGGTCCAAGGGGAGGCATCATGGAAAACCCGGTGGAAAAAGTCATTAGCTATTCTTCGCTTGTCGTCACACATTCTCCCAGACCTTTGACCTTCCTTATGCAGTTCATCTTGCATGCCGCCTTAATTCATTTCATTTTTTCCTCAACCGTATTTGGCATGGAGCATCTTTCGCTTGCCACAGAGATAGTCCAGAAGGCAAAAAATGATTGCATCCAACTTGATGACGGCAAGTTCAACGCAACCGAGCAGGCCATCACATTGCATGACCTGACAGGTGATGGTCGGCCTGAAGAGATCGTAGACGCATCTCAGTTTTCTTGCTCGACTGTGGCGTCCCTGTGGGGTGGCACAGGTGGAACATACTTATGGATGATCGTTGACGGAAAAACTTATGAATTTCTTGCGCACAAGTGGCAAGTGGTTGATGTAGATGGCCAGAAGGTAATCTTGCTCGTTGTGCACTCCTCTGAATGCAGCGACACGATTGGGCCTTGCTACAGAGCCTTAGTCTGGGACGACGGTTTCAGGACGACACGTTAGACGTCACACCAAAGTTATTAACAGTGCCGTGTAACATCCGTGTTTAGAATCGAGGAGGAAATCATGGTTAAGTTCTTTAGAGTTGTATTTCTGATTGCTGTTGTTGCATGTATCTCTGCCTGTGCTATCGGCAAGAGCATCAAACTGGCAGTCGATTGCCAGACAGATGAAGCCCTGCAGGTAATTGATGAAGCTTCCCAAGGGGGTGGCGTGACTGCAGAGATGGCCAAGTTAGAACGTGAGGCAGTTCTGCGTGACGCTGGTCGAATTGATGAGGCTGAAACCTACCGGGCACAATGGGAAAGTAAAACCGGTATGACAGAGAAGGAGAAGAAGGACGCACAAGAGTCAATCCTAAAGACTGTAGAGGACATCAGGAAAGAACGGGAAAAAAAGATAGGCAGTCCTGAATGCCAGTAGCCAAGCAGCCACAGATAATGGTGAAGGTGCGGATTAAATGCCGGTCTTGTCTAAAGTAAAACCAGTCTTGAGTAATGCCCGTGGGCAAAACCAACACCAGGATTCGAACCACCATATCGGAGAAATGAAAAAGAACTCTCTAAACAATCATGAAATCGGCCATTATAGACCTTACCAGCTAATACCCTTAAGATGGTTCCCGATTCTTTTCGCCCTGACACTGTTTGTCAGTGCATGCACGACCTTACAGCCGGTCCAATTGCCCAATGAACATACTCCAGCACCGAGCGATGCGCCACTTTGGCAATCGTTGGCAGAGACCCGCTCAGACAACTGGTTTGTTTTACTCAATGACGGAAAAAATGCGCTCGACTGGCGACTTATCGCCATTGACAGTGCTATAGACAGTATCGATCTGCAAACATTTCTATGGGATTTTGACACGGCCGGATCACTGATTCTCGACCGTCTTGTAGCTGCCGCGGACCGAGGCGTGGTGGTAAGAATATTAATTGATGATACGTTTCTTATATCCGAAGACCGGATGCTGGTGGCCCTGGCAAATCATTCGAATATTGAGTACCGCGTGTTCAACCCCTTCAAACAGCGCGCCAATGACTTTCTTTCCCGACAACTTCTTAACCTCAATGAATTCCACCGTCTCGATCATCGGATGCACAACAAGGCCATGATCGTTGACAATCGAATCGCCATTGTTGGCGGCCGAAATCTGGCCGATGAATATTTCGGTCTGCACAATGAAGCCAATTTTCGCGATCTTGAGCTTCTCGTAGGTGGTCCCATTGTCCGGGAGATTAGCGCTTCTTTCGATGACTACTTCAACGACGATTGGTCATTGCCCATTGATACTGTGACACATATCAAGCCAAACTATGTCGCTCTCGATGAAGCGCGTCACGTGAGGAATCCTGGGGTCTACGGCTATGAAGAAAAACCTGAGCAAGCAAGGCGTCATTTTTGGAAAAAGGCTGTGCGAGAGGCGTTTCAGGGCGATGCATTCCTATTTGTGGACAAACCACCGGTCAAGAACCCTGCTGCCAAAGAGAGCGAACCGGTGCAGCTTGCTAGGCGCCTGATTGAACTGGTCGACAACGCCGAAGAGGAAATTCTAATCATTTCCGCCTACCTGATTCCATCAGTCGATCTCGAGGGGGCGATCGAGCGTGCTGTGCAGCGCGGAGTCGATGTTCGTATTCTGACCAACTCGATTCGTTCGAACAACCACCTTGCAGCCCACAGTGCCTATCGAAAGCATATCAATGAATTATTGGAAGACGGTGCCAAGCTTCACGAGGTCCGAGTCGATGCGCGCGATCGTCATTTTTACATGTTTCCGCCGACGGACAAAAAATCGCTGGCATTGCACGCCAAGGCATTGGTGATCGACCAGGAAAAAGTGTTTATCGGCAGCGCTAATCTGGACCCTCGATCCCTGAGGCTAAATACAGAGATGGGGCTTCTGGTTTATAGCGACTCGCTCAATGCTGAGGTACGCTCGATGGTCGAACGCGATTTTTCCCAGGCAAATGCCTGGCATCTGAGGTTCGACGAAGACGGCAACGTGAACTGGGTATCCGAAAATGTTGTGCTGACAACACAGCCGGCAGGATCCTTTATGCAACGGATAGAGGACTGGTTTTTCATGCATCTTCCCATTGAGGATGAAATGTAATCGGATTCCTCGGCCACTGGGCCATAAATGGCAAATTTTCCAGATGTTGCCATGTCACATAGAAAATTGTGAAGAAGAGTTTTTATGGCCTATCAAGCGGATATTGGAAAAAAGAGACGCGATATGAAAACCTGGCTTGTTGCAGTCATTGTGGCCGTTATCCCCTTGATCACCATTCCTGCTGAAGCCGATCTAAAGAATCCTATTCAAGAGCGCGTTTCATTTGCGAAGGGCGCTTCATCGGCAACGATCAAGGGTCAACTAAAGGGCGACGAGACGGTGGATTATGTTCTCCGCGCCAGTGCTGGCCAGACACTCACCGTAACGCTCAAGACATCCCATGGGGCAAACTATTATAACGTCCTGCCGCCCAACAGCACAGATGCCGCAATGTTCATCGGCCAGTTCGGCGGGGATTTTAAGGGCATACTGCCAACCGATGGCGACTATACGATACGCGTCTATTTAATGCGCTCTGCCGCTCGCAGGAACGAGTCGAGTAACTACACCCTGACTGTCAGCGTAACCGGCAAACCTTTGGTGGCTGTTCCCGCGTCTCAAGACGCTGTCATTCCAGGGACTCCTTATCATGCAAGCACACGGCTGACCTGTGTCGCAAATCCATATGCCGAGACGAAACCGCAGGAATGCGAGGCCTTTGTAATCCGCCGCGGTTTCGACGGCACAGCTACCGTAGAAATCAAGCAGAACGGCGAAGTGAAGCGCCGAATCCTCTTCCTGAAAGGCAAGCCCTTGGCATCGGATTCTTCCGAGTCAATGACGGTCACGCGCCAGGGCGACGTCACGACCGTTAAATTCGACTCCGGCGAGCATTACGAAATATTCGACGCCCTCATCTTTGGAGGATGAACGATAGTGCGTCCCCTGGAATATGGTTACCGGTAGACGCTCCACGGATCAGCGGCAAGAATTTTCATAGATAGGCAGGTTCGATGTGCCTATCCCACAAAAACGGCCCCTAACGAAACTTGGGTTAGCTTGCCAACGGC
>JASFFF010000401.1:0-4045 GCA_050124445.1 Desulfosarcina sp. | reverse complement strand
AACGATGAACACAGATACCTGCGAATCCAATGCGCCCATCGATCAGTTGAAAGCCATTTCATCCTGGGTTTCCAGTGTTCAGGATCTGGATAAACTGCTTCAACTGATCATCGCCTCGGCCACCGGTGTGGTTCAGGCCGAAGCGGCCTCACTGCTCCTGCTGGATCCCAAAACCAACTCGCTGTATTTCAAAGTGGCCACCGGCGCCAAGGGCGAGGCGGTCAAGGATTTCAAGGTGAAGGTCGGCCAGGGGATTGCCGGCCATGTGGCCCAGACCGGGATGCCCCTGCTCATCGCCGATGCCGGCAAGGACAACCGGTGGATGCGCGAGATCAGCGACAGTATCGATTATGAGACCCGTTCCATGGCATGTGTGCCCTTGACCATCGCCGACAAAACCATCGGTGTGGTTCAGGTTATCAACAAACGCGACGACACCCAGTTTTCCCAGGCGGACATGGACGTGCTGGAAGAGTTTTCCAGTTTGGCCGCTCTGGCCATTGCCAGCGCGCGCAGCCTCGAAAAGGTTCGCCGGGAAAATATGAATTTGAAGAAGGAACTGGGTGAAAAGCACCAGATTATCGGAAAAAGCCTGGTTCTGGACAAGGTGCTCAAAGATGCCCAAAAGCTGTCCCGCACCAAAACCACGGCGCTCATCCAAGGTGAAAGCGGCACCGGCAAAGAGCTGCTTGCGCGCCTGATTCACCGTGAAAGCCCCCGCAAGCACCAACCGCTGGTCGTCCTCAATTGTGCGGCCCTTCCCGAAACCCTGCTGGAATCCGAACTTTTCGGCTACGAAAAAGGCGCTTTCACCGGTGCAACCGGCCGGAAGACGGGCAAATTCGAGGCTGCCCATGAAGGGACGCTCTTTCTTGATGAAATCGGTGAAATGGCCCCGGGCATACAGGCCAAGCTGCTGCGAGTGCTCCAGGAAGGCGTCTTTTATCGCGTCGGGGGAAACACGCCGATTACGGTTGACGTGCGCGTACTGTCGGCCACCAACAAGGATCTCAGGAAAGAGGTGGAGGAAGGTAAATTCCGTGAAGATCTCTACTATCGGTTAAATGTGGTGCAGCTCGACATACCGCCGCTGCGGGAACGGCTCGAAGATGTCGCCTATCTGGCCGATCATTTTTTGGCGGTCTTCAAAAAAGAGACCGGCCTTTCGAACCTGACCATCTCAGAGGCCGCCATGGAAAAAATGTCGCGCTACAATTGGCCGGGCAACATTCGAGAATTGCGCAACGCCATCGAACGGGCCGTGGTGATGGGCGACGGAAAAACCATCCAGCCCGAAGATCTGCCCATTGCCGCGTCTTTACCAAAATTTGCCGGCTTAACCGTCGGACTGACCCTGGATGACGCCCTTAATGAATTTAAAAAAGAGTTTATTCTGCTCAACCTGAAACATACCGGTGGCAACCGCAGCAAGGCCGCCAAGATCATGGATATTCAGCGCACGTATTTGTCACGTCTGATTACCCGCTATGACATCCGGGACCTCGCCTAATCCCCTATTTTTTTAGTTTCCCATTCAAGCCTTTTTCGAAAATGCCGATAACTGTGTAGAGCGCGGTTTATTGCCCGACAAACGGCTTAAGATGGCATCGAATTTGCTTAGAGATAGCTGAGCTTAAAACCCTGAGTGGATGACCGAATGGCAGGAGGGAAGACTATGGCAGTCACTGAAATGAACACCAGCACCGTCAAAAAAGTGAACCAATCCATGGAGCCGGCCGGGTTCTACAGTGTGGAGTTCGCCGTGGATCAACCGCATCCGCTGTATCAATTCAAAATATGGCGCAATGAATCCCGCCCCATGTTTGTTGTGGTCAAGGAAAACTCAGCTGTGCTTCCCAAGCTGAAGGCGGGCAGTATTTTGAACATGACGTACTACAGCAGTGATGCCCAATGCCCTAAAAAACAGATGGAAACCCGCATTGGCCCTATCAGCAGTGCACGGGAAGGACGTTTCCAAGGGCACTGCACGATTGACCTGCTACCGGTTAACCACACAACTTTACAAAATTAATGCCTCCTCGGGCCGATGAATGATGGTGATGATGAAGAAAAAGCTGACCCTACTGATCTTTGATGCCACTGGGACCCCGGTTAAGCAGACCAGCGTTCCCCGGTTGATGATACCAATGGCCGCCCTTTGCCTGGTGGTCGTGGCAGTCGCTTTGTACGTGGGCGCTTCGGACTACCTCCGCTTGAGGGCCGAGGCCAACACTATTCAAGGCCTGCGCCTGGACTTGCAGGCACAGGCGGAACGCGTCGCCCATCAACAAAGCCAGATCGTAGCTTTCTCCAATAAAATTGGTGTATTGAAAGCCCAACTGACCAAACTCCACAATTTCGAGAAAAAGATTCGAATCATCGCCAACCTCGAAAACAGCGGCGAAGGGACAAGCTTGTTCGGGGTGGGTGGTTCCGATCCGGAAGATCTGGATCCGACAGAGTTGATGGCACACGATTACCAGGAACTGGTCAGGGATATGCACGTCGAGATCAATGAGATCGATCAGGCCTCACACGTCCAGCAAACGTCCTTCTCCTCGCTGTTCAGCAAGTTGGAAGGAAAACGGAATCTACTGGCTGCCACCCCATCCATTCGGCCGGTAAGCGGTTGGATATCCTCACGTTTCGGATATAGGGTCTCGCCGTTCACCGGACGCCGGGAAATGCATCGCGGCCTTGATATTGCGAATCGATCAGGCACCCCGATCATTGCTCCGGCTGATGGCATTGTCACCTTCTCCGGCAGAAAAGGATTGATGGGCAAAATGATCACCATTGACCACGGCTTCGGTATGGTCACCCGGTACGGTCACAACAAGAAGCTGCTCAAGAAAAAAGGTGCCCGGGTCAAACGCGGTGAAACCATTGCCCTGATGGGTAACACCGGTCGCAGCACCGGCCCGCACGTTCACTACGAAGTGCGTTTAAATGGCGTGGCGGTCAATCCCATGAACTATTTTCTGAATTGACCGCAGATAGATGGTGCACAAAATCAGACAAAAACGTGACCGTCTGAGATACAAAAGCATACAGGAGAAACCGATTTCCAACGCCGCAGGTCAAAAAAAGAAGGCTCGAACAATGAAAAATTCAGTTTTCTTGATGGTACCAGCAATGGCAATTCTTTTATCCGGCTGCACCAGCACCCCCGGCAGGCTGCAATCGATCACCGGCAGCAGCCAGGCCCTGATTCATTCAAACACGTCCTTGCCGTCAAACAGCCAAGTTGATCGCGGGTGGCATCTATCCATTTCCGCACGTTCATCCGTCAATATCGATGTGTCCGGAATCGTGGACTATATCCAAGGTGACGAACCGTATGATTCGAACACGGTCCGGCAGGACGGGATGCATCCGTGGGTTAGCTTGAACCTTTCCTATTGATCAGGGTCCGACCACGACTGAGTCCAATTCAAAAGCCCTTGCCAAGGCACGCTGCGGCAAGGGCTTTTTGTCTGCGCCTATTAAAGTTGGGCGAACACCTTCTGAGCAGCGGCCAGGGTAAGGTCAATGGCTTCACTGTCGTGGGCTGTGGACAGGAAAAAAGCCTCAAATTGAGACGGCGCCAAATAAATACCCGCTTCCAGCATTCCCTGATAGTAGGCCGAGAACCGGTCGAGATCAGATCGCTTGGCATCGCTGAAGCTGCTTACCGGCCCCTCGGTGAAAAACAGGCCCAGCATGCCACCCACCTGGTGGCAGGATACCGGTATGCCGGCCTTGGCAGCCGCGTCGCGCAGCCCGGTGATCAACCGTTCGCCCGCTGCATCCAAGCGTTCATAGACGTCTGTTGCACGCAGCGCTTTCAAGGTCGCAATGCCCGCAGCCATGGCCAACGGATTACCGGAAAGGGTTCCGGCCTGATAGACCGGCCCGTTGGGTGCAATATGCGACATAATGGTTTTGCTGCCGCCGTAGGCGCCCACCGGCAGGCCGCCGCCGATGATCTTGCCGAAGCAGGTTAGATCCGGAGTCACTCCATAGCGTTCCTGAGCACCGCCCAAGGCGACTCGAAATCCGGTCA
>JASFFF010000400.1:0-4058 GCA_050124445.1 Desulfosarcina sp. | reverse complement strand
AGCCAGAAAAGCTTCGGAAGTACTGCTTTCCGATCTCGATGCCGAGTTGGCCCAAACGCCCTATGACATCATCTACCGCGAGGATCGGGTCACCCTCAAACACTACCGCCCTAAAGATGGCGTACACTACCAGACACCCCTGCTGGTGGTCTATGCATTGATCAACCGGGAGACCATGCTGGACCTGCAGCCAGGCAGAAGTGTGGTCGAGCGCTTTTTGGAAGCCGGTATCGACCTGTACATGATCGACTGGGGCTACCCCACCCGCAAGGACCGCTTTCTGGGATTTGACGATCATATCAACGGCTATATGGACAATGTGGTGGAGGTCATCCGCCAGCGAACCGGATCGAACCAGATCAATCTCATGGGCATCTGTATGGGCGGCACCTTCAGCGTGATCTATTCCGCCCTGCACCCGGAAAAGATAAAAAATCTGGTCACCACGGTCACGCCTACCCATTTTGATACCGACAAAGGGCTACTGCATGTTTGGATGAAAAATATGGATGTCGACCGCGTGGTGGACACCTATGGCAACCTGTCTGCGGATATTATGAACTTCGGCTTTCTGCTGCTCAATCCGGCGCGGCTTATGATCGACAAGTACGTGGGGTTCATGGAAAACGTGGACAATAAAAAATTCGTCGAGAATTTCCTGCGCATGGAAAAATGGATTTTCGACAGCCCGGATCTGCCCGGGGAAGTCTTTCGCCAGTTCATCAAGGATTGCTACCAGGAAAACAAACTGATCCGCAGCCAGCTGGAAGTGGGCGGTCGACAGGTGGATTTAAAGCAGATCACCATGCCGCTGCTCAACATCTATGGCCGGTTCGACCATCTGGTGCCACCAGAAGCGTGTGAGCAGCTGACCCGCCACGTGGGCAGTTCGGATACCGAAGACATCTGTCTGGATACTGGCCACATCGGCATCTATGTCAGTTCCAAGTGCCAACGCGAATTCGCCCCTAAAATCACCGCCTGGCTCAAAGCAAGGGATCTGCCGCCATCTAAAGCCATTCCCAAAAAGGTCGTCAAGAAAGCCAAGGCCAGTGCGCGCAAAAAGGCGCCAAGCAAGCCCCCGGCATCTTGAAGCCAACAAACCGTGACCTCCTTTATGCTAAGGACGACGTTAACCATCAGGAGAACACCCCATGACCAAGGAAAAAGACTACTTCAAAACCTTTTGCAAAGTGAGCAGGGCCTTCGGGAGTGCTGCCACACGGACTCAGCTGCTGGACCTGATCGTCAGCAGCGCCATCGATACCATGGACGGCAAAGCGGCCTGCCTGTTTCTGCAAGATGAAAAAAAGGATGTCTTTGTTCCCATGGCCCAAGCGGGACTCTCCGACACCTATCTTCATGCCAACCCCCTGCATGCCAAACGGATCGTCGACGGCCTGGAAAAAGAGGGTCACCTGGCCTTCCCGGACGCCACGACCGATCCTCGTTTAGAGAACCACGCGGCCAAGAAGAAAGAGGGCATCGCCTCGCTGCTGACCGTACCGGTGCGCGTGCAGGATCGCACCATCGGCGTGCTGTCGCTCTATACGGGCACACGACGGGAATTTGAGCCTGAAGAGATAGAATTCTTGCAGGCCTTGGCCGAACAAGGTGGCATGGCCATTGAAAAAACCCGTCTGCTCAACCGTATCGAGAAAAATTCCATGTTGTTTTTAGAGCTGGCCTCCAATATCAATTCATCCCTCGACATCCAGCAGGTGCTTAGCAACCTGACCGAAAATATCTGCGACACCCTGGGCATGAAAGCGGCGCTCATCCGCCTTTTGGACGAGGACACCGACTCTTTGAAGCTGGTGGCCAGCTATGGTCTGAGCGAAGCGTTTCTTGAAATCGGTGCCCTGGTCACCACGGAAACCGCTGGCCGTGCCCTGAAAGGCGAAACCATCGTCATCGACGACGCCACCACTGACGAACGCATCCAGTTCAGGGATGCGATGAAAAAAGAGGGCATCGTCTCAACCATCGTCACGCCGATTCTGGCCCGGGACAAGGTAATTGGGGTCTTACGCCTTTACAGCGACATCCAACGAAAATTTCCTTCCGACTTTATGGTAATGGTGGAAGCACTGGCCCACCAGGGCGGCCTGGCGATCCAGAATGCGTCCATGTATCTCAAGCTTCAGGAGGATAAGAAGACGCTGGAAGAGGATATCTGGAGCCACCGCTCCTGGTTCTAAATAAAAATCGGTCTGTGGGTGAAAGGCTGGCCACAGGGCCCAGCAACCGTACAGCCTTGACAAATCGCCACTGCATACCGACTTTTCAATAGGGTTACATGTAACATCAAAGGATCGGTTCATGGGAGCAATGCTCATTTTCATCTGCCTGGCAGTGCTGTACGGCGTCCTGAAGATTTTTCTGGAGCGCCGCTTGGCACCGCTGGATGCCCTCGGCGCCGATGGGGACCTGGCCGATGTGGCCTTTGCCGGCGGCTGCAGTGTGTATGAACTTTTCAAGCAGGCCGGACAAAATTGGCGTTTCTCGAAAGCCAAGATCGAGCGTGATTTCAAAGCCTACCTAAGAAAAGGCGACATCCCCGGCTATGTCCGTCTGTATATCAAAGCGCAGCCGAGGCAATCCCGCGACCGTACCTACAGCAAGCTCATCTTCTCCGGTGGACGGCCGCCTTACCTGTAGATATGATCCAGGTATTCGCCGAGTCCGCGCCGTTCACCCGATCGACAAACCGCATCGCCTGAACCGGTATTGGATGTAAGCGGCTAAACCAATCTGAAGTCCCTCCTTGTTGTCCAGGCCGATACCAACAATTTGGCTTTGAAACATCCACTTTGCGCTGGTGCGTTTCGCCCCGCTGAGACTATTTTCTCCGATTTGTTGACCATTTTTACAATGCAACGGCAGTTGTTATGTATGCATAAAGTTGGTTGAAATTCTATACATATCATTAGGTTATATGTCTTATTCGACAATTACAATCGCCGATTGCTTGCATGGCACAAATTCTGTATTGTTCGCATGCAAGCTACACTTACCAAATGTGCAATCAAATTTTAGGCTAGGGCATAAAAGGAATGAAAAGCGAAACCAAAAGACAAAGATATTACCGATCACTCCTGCGAAATATTGTTCTGACCATCTTGTTGACGGCCATTACACCAACTGTATTGGTGAGCATTTTTATCCTGGATGCATATCGTGTTTCTTATGAAGAGAAAGTATATGATCATTTTGACGTCCTGACCAGAAAACACAAACGCAGCATCGATATCTTTTTGGAAGAAAAATTGATGGACATTCGTCTTTTAGCGAAGACGAACCGGTTTGAGGATTTAACTGATCAAACCACCCTCGATCAGCGGTTCAATGAGCTGCAACGCGCTTATGACCGTGCCTTCGTTGATTTGGGTGTTGTGGACCATCAAGGCCGCCAAATCGCGTATGCGGGTCCGTTGGAACTAACCGGAGTAAACTATTCCAATGCAGAGTGGTTCGAAAAGGCGATCAGCAGCCCATTTTTCATCAGTGACGTGTTCAAAGGCATGCGGGGTGCACCCCATTTTATCGTATCGGTGCGGCAGGAACGAAACGGCAGGCCGTGGATTCTCAGAGCAACCATTGATTTCGGAGAGTTCAACAACCGGGTCGAACTCCTGCGCATCGGTAAAACCGGATTTGCCTTCATTTTGAATGCCGACGGCCAGTTTCAGACCAAACCCATCGCCGACATCAATACGACTGACTTGATTGGATTTTTTAAGGACAGCAGATTAACCGACCAATCTAATCTGGTAACCAGGAAAAGCACACCAGACGGAACCGAAGTCATATACGCCATGGCCCAAATAAAAGGGGGTGAATGGACCATGGTCATTCAACAGGAGGCCGCCGATGCCTTTTCAGATTTGCAACAAACGCAGCGAGCCGTCATATTGATAATTTTCGCAGGGGGACTTGGTATTGTCGTAACGAGCCTGATTGTCTCCAAACGTCTTGTTAATCGCATCTCGCAATCGGATAAGGATAAAGAATCGGCAGTGAAGAAAGAGCAGATGATGTCGCAGCAGGTTATTGAA
>JASFFF010000399.1:0-4066 GCA_050124445.1 Desulfosarcina sp. | reverse complement strand
CCGCCATCCCCTTCATCCCGCTCAACTTCGTGATCGCGGCCGTCAGGGTCGTCTTACCATGGTCAATATGCCCGATGGTCCCTACGTTTACGTGCGGCTTCGTCCTCTCAAATTTTACCTTCGCCATCTCGCGGCCCTCCTGTTAGCGGGGACTGTCACCCCAACAAGGCAAAAGGCTTTGATCGTCAGGCGGCTGTTGGCCTGATGGGCGCTCAAAACCTAATGCAGATGATATATTATGGATGTGGATCGTTACCAGCGGTAGTGGGCAAAGGCTTTGTTGGCCTCTGCCATTTTATGTGTATCCTCTCGTTTTTTAACGGATGCCCCGCGTCCGTTGGCGGCATCCATCAACTCCCCGGCCAGCTTTGCCCCGAAACCTTTTTCACCGCGTCCGCGTGCATAACCGATAACCCATCGAATCCCCAGAGCCGTTCGTCTGGATGGACGGACCTCGGTGGGGACCTGGTAGGTAGAACCGCCGACCCGCCGTGATTTGACTTCGATCATGGGCTTGACATTCTCCAACGCTTTTTCAAACACCTTGACCGGGTCTTGGTTGGTCTTTTCGCTAATGATGTCAAAGGCCCCATACAGCAGCGACTCTGCGGTACTTTTCTTGCCATCACGCATAATGGAGGCGATGAACTTCGATACCAGTTTACTGTTATACTTGGCATCCGGGATGATCACCCGCTCAGGAACTTCTCTTCTTCTCGGCATAGCTCACACCATTTGGGATAAAAATCGACAATCGGGCGGATTATTTCGGCCGTTTGGCACCGTACTTGGAACGTCCTTGCCGCCTGCCATCTACGCCTAAGGTATCCAGGGTCCCGCGGACGATGTGATAGCGGACACCCGGAAGGTCCTTGACCCGTCCGCCGCGCACCAGCACCACGGAGTGCTCCTGCAAATTGTGCCCGATTCCTGGAATATAGGCCGTCACCTCCATACCGGTGGTCAAACGGACCCTGGCGACTTTGCGCAGCGCCGAGTTGGGTTTCTTGGGTGTTGACGTATATACGCGGGTGCACACCCCCCGCTTCTGAGGCGCACCTTTAAGCGCCGGCGTGGTCTTTTTCTTTTCGACCCGTTTGCGGCCCTTTCGCACTAGCTGATTGATTGTCGGCATGGCAATCCCTTTAACTGATCATTTTCATCAATTTTCATCACGCACAGAAACTGGTTTTGTATATATTGCACTTTTATTTGTCAAGACTAATTTTACCCATTCCATCGTGCAGCCGGTCATTCAGCCTCATGGGCCGCCACGGAGAGATCGCGGTATCGGGAGACCCCGGTTCCGGCGGGAATGATGCGCCCCATGATCACATTTTCCTTGAGGCCCCGCAGTGCATCCTCGGAACCGGCGATGGCTGCATCGGTCAGCACTTTGGTGGTCTCCTGGAAGGAAGCTGCCGAAATAAAGCTATCCGTGGAGAGTGATGCCTTGGTAATTCCCAAGATCAGCGGCTCGGCGATGGCCGGTTTGCCACCTTTTTCAATGATGGCCTCATTGGCCTCCTCAAAGGTGATCTTATCCACCTGCTCTTCCAGGATAAAGTCGGTATCCCCGATATCTACCACCTTTACCCGCCGCATCATCTGTCGAACAATGACCTCGATGTGTTTATCATTAATGCGCACCCCCTGGAGGCGGTACACTTCCTGGACCTCATCCACCAGGTACTTGGCCAGGGCCACTTCGCCTTTGATCTTAAGAATATCCTGGGGGTTGGCGGCACCGCCGATCAGGGGCTCACCGGCCCTGATGTAATCGCCTTCGTACACGTTAATATGCTTGCCGCGTGGAATGAGGTATTCCTTCTTATCGCCCACGTCCACGGGGGTAATCGTGACGCGCTGCTTGCCTTTTTTGGTGGCTTTTGAAATGGAGACGTAGCCGTCGATTTCACTCAGCACGGCGACCTCCTTGGGCTTCCTGACCTCAAACAGTTCGGCGACCCGCGGAAGACCACCGGTGATGTCTTTGGTCTTGGTCGTCGCTCTGGGCAGCTTGGCAATGATGTCGCCGGCTTTGACCGGATCGCCTTCCTCCACCATGACAATGGCGTCCACAGGCAGTACGTATCGCGCCACCCCAGACCCTTTGGGCAATTTGGCTGTTTTTCCGTCCTCGCCCTTGATGGAGATGCGGGGACGCTCTTCAGCGGTTTTAGACTCGATCACCGTGCGGCTGGATTTGCCGGTCACCGGGTCCACTTTCTCCTGTATGGTTTTGCCGGGAATCAAATCGCCGAATTTGACCGAACCATTGGTTTCGGTGATGATCGGGGTGGTAAACGGATCCCAAACGGCAAGCAGGTCACCCGGGTTGACGGATTGCCCCTCCTTCACCATGATATGGGCACCATAGATAACCGGGCAGCGTTCACGTTCACGTCCGGTTTCGCCCACGATGGCAAATTCACCTCCCCGACGATTCATGACAATCAGCTCGCTTTCGGCATTGTTGACAACGTTGAGGTCAACGAATTTAATTTTACCGGCGGTTCGCGCACGAATGTCTGCCTGTTCGACGCGCCGGCTGGCCGTCCCGCCGATATGGAAGGTCCGCATGGTCAACTGGGTACCTGGCTCACCGATAGACTGGGCGGCAAGAATTCCGACCGCTTGGCCCATCTCCACCGTTCTTCCATGCGCCAGATCGCGGCCATAGCATTTGGCACAGACCCCGTATTTGGTGCGGCAGGTCAATACGCTGCGAATCATGACCGCGGTCACGCCGGCATTTTCAATTTTCTTGGCATCCTTTTCGTCGATCTCCTTTCCGGCCTTGACAATCACCTCATCGGTAAACGGGTCCAGGATGTCGGCAACGGTGGTCCTTCCCAGGATTCGCTCACTCAGTCGTTGAATGACCTCCCCACCCTCCAGCAGGGGTTCGACCTCTACCCCCAACATGGTCCCGCAATCGTTCTCGACCACGGCGCAATCCTGAGCCACATCGGCCAGGCGGCGGGTCAGATATCCGGAGTTGGCCGTTTTCAGCGCCGTGTCCGCAAGTCCTTTACGGGCGCCGTGGGTGGAAATGAAATATTGCAATACGGAAAGTCCCTCCCGAAAGTTGGCCTGGATGGGGGTTTCGATAATTTCCCCAGAGGGTTTGGCCATCAGTCCGCGCATGCCTGCCAATTGACGCATCTGGTCTTTGCTGCCGCGGGCACCGGAATCAGCCATCATGTAGATCGGATTGAAGCTCTCGGTCACCAGCGGTTTGCCGGCTTCGTCCTTGCGAGGCTTGCCTTCTAAATCGAACAACGGCTGTACTTTCATGGCGTCCATCATCTCATTGGCCACATCGTCGGTGGCTTTTGCCCAGATGTCGACCACTTTGTTATACTTTTCGCCTTGCGTGATGAGGCCTTCGGTGTATTGGCGGCCGATCTCGCTCACCTGTTTGTCGGCCCGTCCAAGAATCTCGCCTTTCTTTTGGGGAATGATCATGGCATCGATGGAGATGGACAATCCACCCTTGGTCGAGTATTTGTAACCGATGTCTTTCAGGCGATCGGCCAGAATGACCGTGGCCTTGGGCCCGAGATTGCGATACACGTAGTCCACCAAAGCGCGCAGGGCGCCTTTGTCCATAACCTTGTTGATGATGTCGAACGGTATTTCAGGACGTCGCTCCGCCACCTGAAACAGGTGCAACCCGTTTGCGGTGGCGATTACCGCTGAGACATCGTTTTCGGCAAGTTGGAACAACGCATCGGTCTGCTCTGCGTTCGCATCGAAAACCTGCATGAACTCATCCTTTTTGAGCAGTCCGATTTCACCGTTGTTTTCCTTGTCGGGACTCTCCGAGTGGGCGGCCACCAGGCCGGAGAAATCCTTGCCTGCCGCGGCCGCCTTGACAATTTTGGCCATGGTTTTTTCATCACTGACCATCAGGTGGCGCAGCCGAACAACCTCTGCTTTGGGCATGATCTCCCACAAAAGAATCCGGCCCACGGTGGTTTCCAACCGCTGGCCCCCGACACGTACCGTCACGTTGGCATGCAGGTCAACCGACCGACTGTCGTAAGCCATACGGACCTCT
>JASFFF010000398.1:0-4078 GCA_050124445.1 Desulfosarcina sp. | reverse complement strand
CCAGATGATTGAGGGTTGGGTCTACGGGGTCCATGGCGCCGGTCTTGTTGGGACCGAACTGACGCACGAAGGCATTGTAAATGATGTTGGCACAACACGTGTCTGCCGGGGCCACATTGATGGCGGTGTTGGCTCCCGGCGGCCACAGGGGATCACGGCTGTCCCGTTTGAGAAAATAACCCTTGGCCTCGAAATGTCCCACTTCGGTCAAGGCAATGGTCAGGGTATGACGTCCGCCGGCGGCGGCGGTCATGGGAATATCGTACCAGCTGCGCCCCAGCGGATTTTCCTGGCGATCAACCTGGCGAATGATTTCCCGGCGCACGGACCGTCCTCGCCCCAAGCTGGTTCTCAGCCAGGCGCGTCCCTGCCACGATTCGGGCACCTTGAGCAGGAAAGTGATCGTATCGCCACAAAAATGGAGCTGCCGGTCTCCGGGGGCCGGATGTTGTTCAATGGCATCGGATTGAACCATGGGTCGACCTTTATTGCCTTGTGCAAGATAAGCATACACCCACCATCCAGATTCGGGTGGGCCGCCCACAGCGCCGCTGACGGCGGGATCCAGCCTCCGGTGGGATCAACCATGGGACAACGGAAAAGAAAATGGGCGGCGCTGGTACCGTCGTGACCATCATCCGATACAATTCAGGCGGATAGGCAAACTGCGGTTTTTAAGGCTAGCATAGGGTAAGTGCTTTTGCCTTGTCAACTCGCCCCACAGACTCGCAGTTGAGGGGGTTGCCGTCGACCATGGTTCACTTTTTCAGCCTTGTCCGTACCGGTATGATCAGCTTGCTCGTGATTGCGGCACCGCTTTTGACCTTCATCACGAAGCAGCAGAACGCACCCCTGAAACACCACCGGCAGGAGCCCCATTCACAACCGGTCGATTGAAGAACCTCGCAGCAAGCTGCAAAGAATCGTCGACCGTAAGGAATGCCGCCGCTTTTTTTTGATTCGCTCGCTAACCCCGCCGCTCCGATGAGCGGGAACTTTGCCTCGCTTCCACAAGCGACGGGGAATGCGCTCGCTGGTGCGGTTCACGGGCGCTTCGCTTGGTAGACAAACACGCCGGCCCATAAGAGGATCAGACCGGCAGCCAACGAAACGGGGAACCAGAAAAACGTTTCCGTGAAAACGATATTTTCCATTGCCTGCGCGTCAGCATCGACAGCGGCCAGGCCCGATTTTTTGACTTCCAACAGTCCTGCGTAGACAATCCCGATCAACCCGTAAGAGAGATTGTAGGCCAACCCCTTGAAGCTGAGTACGGTGGCCCGGCGTTCCGACGAGGCCTCTTGATTGACGAAATAGCTGACGTAAAACCCCACCATGTAAAGCGCAGAGAAGGCCACCAGGGCCGGCAGCAGCCCCGCGTAAGGCCAGAAGAAGGTCATCCCGAATAGACCGGCCAGGGCCGTGGCGGCCGTGACCCACAGGCAGAATGCCGGTGAGTGGTTTTCTGCGATTCTAAGCGCCAGGCGGGGGATGAACAACCCCATCACCGCCATCACCGAGCCCAGGATACCGTACAGGGACTCGGGCAGCAGCACCATGCGGTAATATTGGCTGGCTAGCGTGATCACCATACGCAAGATCCCGTCGAAGAGCATGCCGAAGGCGATAACTGCCAGAACGAAGGGCGTTCTCAGGATCCAGCCCCCGGTGGACAAGGTCAGTTTGAAGGCATCCAGGGCCGGTCCGCTGAACTGTTTTTCGCAGGTGCCGTCCGCACCCGGGGAGGCGCATACCTCCTCCAACCGAAAGACGCTGGCCAGGGTAAAGAGCGCCAGGATGAAGGTCAGGTAGAGCGGAAACCGCAGGGTTTGATCCTGGGTAAATTGGTGGCCAGAGCCCAAAAAGCCAGCAACCCGCGTCATCAACTCCGGATCGTAAACCGCCGCCCCTACCGACATGGTAAGAATGAACATGACGGACCGCAGGCGCATCTGCACGTCCAGCACCCGCCCCCACTGATCCGACAGCCCTTCGGCCTGCAGGGAATCGTAAGCGATGGCTTCGTCGGCACCGCTGGCGGCCGCTTCAGCCAGACCGCTGAGCACCCGATTGATCAGAAAAAATCCAAACAGCAGCGAGATGTTGCCCCGCGGCGCCAGGCACAAAATCGCCATCTCCACCAGCATGGAAAATGCGGCAAATACAAGCAGCCGGCGGCGACCAACGATGTCGGCCAGGGCGCCGGACGGCACCTCGGCCATAACGATGGTGGCTGCCCACACGGCGTTGAGAATGGAAAACTGGGCCACCGTTAAGCCAAAATCAAGAAACAGCACGGTAAAAATCGGATAGTAGAAGCGGCAGTTGAAAAACACCCTGAAGGCGATGAACATGCGCACGTTGTTCACCGAAAACGGCGACGGCGGTGCAATCGATTTTTCTTTGCGGTCGGGATTCAGCATTGGCCCCTGTTCAACACAGCGGAAAGGTGATATCAGCCTGGCAATAACAGACGAAGTACCGTTTACTATAATGCGTGATTCTTGCAGATAAAGGCCGACGTCCCATTATCATGTCGACCATCGTCTAAAAATTGACAAATGAAGTGATGATCAGTAAGGTCTAATCCATTGATACAGTAAATCTTTTTGTCTCCAAACGCAGCAATGAGGCGTCTATGACTAAGGAAGCGGTAGCCATATACTGGGATTTCGAAAATATTCATGCGAGCATTTTCGATGCCCTCAACGGCAGCGGCAGCTATCCCAAACCGGCCAACCGGCATCGTCAGCAGGAGGTGCTGGTGGATGTTCAGGGCGTTTACGACTTTGCCACGACCTACGGCAACGTGGCCATCAACAAGGCCTACTGCAACTGGCACTGGTTTGGCAGGTACCGCCAAAGCCTGCTCAAATGCGCGGTGGAATTGATCCAGCTGTTCCCTCCCGGCGCCCAGGCGAAAAACGGTGCCGACATCAAGCTCTCCCTGGATGCGGTCGAGGACCTGCTGAGATTTCCGCACATTTCATCCATCATCGTGGTCGGCGGTGACAGCGATTTCATTCCTTTGGCCCAAAAGCTCAAGGCCGCCGGCAAGGATCTCATTGGGGTGGGATGCCGCAATGCCACCAATCGCCACTGGGCCAACAGCTGCTCGGAATTCAAATATTATGAAACCTTTGCCCTCGAGCCCCAGGATGAGGAGGAGGAGACGGAAACCACCACCGTCAAGGATGCTGCCGAGCTGATCACCAAGGCAATTACCCAAATTTCGCTGAGAAATGGCGACAAGTGGGTACTTAAGGCCGCCATCCGGCCGGTGGTCAAACGCCTGGACCCGACCTTCGACGAATCCAACTACGGGTGCCGCAGTTTTGCCGACCTGCTGAAAAAACACCATGAGCAGTTCCAGATTGAACGCGGCGAACACGATCATCTGGTGTGCTTGATCGAATAGTGGTGGTTCCAGGTATCTGTCTTTCCGGTATGGCCGTCAGGGCGACGGTTGACCCTTTTTGCATTCGTAGCACACGGTTCACCCGTCGGTGGATCTCTGGCGACTGGCCACCGGTCGTTGCCCCCCATTATTTGGCACGTAAAGGAGCAACCATGCCCACGAAAATCGACGCGCCGAGTATTATTGAAGCCGCCGGCACCAAACCCAAACGCATCGAAGAATATATCGGGCGGGTCAACTCCGCCAGCGCTGCGGTCAGTGTTGCCCGCATGGTTTCGCCTCCCGGTTGGCAGGAACCCGGTCAGCGGCCGGCGTTTGATGAATACACCGTTGTGTTGAGCGGCCATCTGCAGGTGGAATCGGAAGATGGTCTGCTGAATATCCGGGCCGGCGAAGCGGTCATCGCCCATGCCGGCCAATGGGTGCGTTACAGCACACCAGACCCGGTAGGCGCCGAATACATCGCCGTCTGTCTGCCTGCCTTCTCTCCGGAGACGGTTCACCGGGATGCGGAATAGGGGGAGGAACGCATGAACGAACAGGATTGGTTGGCATTGGGAGTGACCCTTTTCGTTTTGTCAATTATCGGATTGCTCCTTTTGCTGGGATTAACCGGCGCCCTTTCTTAAAAGGCATTGAGCACTCATCTAAGGTGCGCTG
>JASFFF010000397.1:0-4082 GCA_050124445.1 Desulfosarcina sp. | reverse complement strand
GGCATCGATCAGGTATTGGATAATGCGTGATTGGGACCCGGTCCGATAGAGGGTCATTTTGATAACCAGGACTTTGGGATCAGTGCTGGCCTGTTTGAGAAACTCCGCCACTGAGGTATCGAAGGATTCATATGGATGTTGCACCAGCACCGCTCGCTGTTTGCGGATGACGTGGAAAATGTTGGGATCGTCCAGCCGCAATTGTGGGTTGTCGCAAGGCTGATGGATAGGAAAGTGCAGATCTATCCGGTCAATTTTACAGATCTCCATCAAATCCCGTTTGGCCATGAAACCATTGGACTCGAAGAGATCTCTGCTCTCGTCTATCCCCAATTCAGCGGATAGCATGCCACGATGGAGAGGAATCATCTGCGGGTCGACCTGAAGGCGCACGATGTCGGCAAATTTACGGTCGCGTAGAGCCGATTCGATCATCACCAAGAGGTCATTGGCCTGTTCCTCCGACCGTTCCGTGATGGCATTACGGGTGACCCGAAACGGCTCACAGCTGTGAATGTCGAGGCCTGGGAAGAGATCGTCCATGTTGTTGGCGACCAGGTCCTCGAAGGCGATGAACAGGGATTGGTTGCCAACCTGGATGAAACGTGGGATGCCAATTCCGCTTGGCACCTTGACGCGGTTCAGAAACCATCGATTCGAACGGGGTTCGCCGGTTTTGACAAGCAGGTTGAGCGATAGATTGGAAATAAACGGGAAGGGATGCGCGGGGTCGATGCCCTGCGGAGTCATCAGCGGATAGACTTCCCGCTTGAAGTAAGCATCCATCTCCTTTTTTTGCTGACTGTCGATATCAACGTAGCTGCTAAACCGAATACCCTCCTCATCCAGCAGCATGCGAAGTTTTTCTTCGATTTGACGCATTTCAGTTACGATTACCTCATAGCGTTGATGACAGGCGTCGATCTGTTCTTGGGGCAGCATACCGTCGACACTGCGCTTTTTTACACCTGCACCGACCTGCTGCTTAAGGCCACCGATACGCTTCATGAAGAACTCGTCGAGGTTCGAACCGACCACAGCGAGGAAGAATACCCGTTCCAACAACGGATTACGATCATCTTTGGCTTCATTAAGCACCCGTTGATTGAATGCCAGCCAGGTGAGCTCACGGTTAAGGTACCATTTCGGATCGTTTAAATTGAATTCTGGTTCTGGTTTGGGTTCTTTTTCAGCTGTCATTGGTGAGCTCCATTATAACTTGGTTTGTGTTTGCGTTAAGGGTTCAGCAATACTTGTCATTCCAGTCCGCGCTGACTTTTTATGATGCGCTCAAACTTTTCCGGATGCAGCTTGATAAGCGAAACGTATTCGTCTACCAAGGACATCCAGTGTGGACCGCCATGTCGTCGAAAAACGTCCAGAGCGACCAATAACAGCTTGGATGCCGCACGGATTTCCCGGTCATCTCCCGACCCATAGTGGTCAACAAGTTCACCGTAGAATGCTTCCACTTTTTTCAGCGGCGTGACCTGACGGGGTTCACTATCTTTTTGCATGGGTCATGATCTCCATTCGATGGGAAAGGGACTAAAGCATAAATGCCATTCACCGAATTACAGTCGCTTGAGTTAGGAGGCGCTTGCCAATCGCTCGGGTGTGGCACACACCGATGGATGGATGTCCGCCAATATGGCGTCTACATCGACGGCGTCGAGCTGCGCTGCATCCAGGTGCGCCTCCGCATAGCGACGGTAGACGCCGCTGGCCATCAGCAACCTGAATATGTCCGGGCAGAGGTGGCCTTGCCGGCACATATCGCTCATCGTCTTGAGCGTTTCGCTCAAGGGCCGTGCCCGTTTATACGGCCGATCGGTGGCAGTGAGGGCCTCAAAGACGTCCGCCACGGCCATGATGCGTTCCGGTATCGACAGATCCCGGCCGACCAAACGTCGAGGATAACCCTGACCGCAGTAAGCCTCATGGTGATTGCCGGCCCAAGCCGGCACCTGCTGCAATTCCCGCGGCAATGGCAACGTTCGCAGCATCTTGATCGTCTGAATGATGTGGTTGTTGATGGCGAACCGCTCCTCCGAGGTCAGCGTCCCTCTGGCAATGGTCAGGTTGGTGAGTTCGCCATAGTTGTACAGATATTTCGGAACTTCCATGTTGAACCCGTACGGATTCGTTCCGAAGGGATCACCGTTGTCAGGCCGCTTAACCAGGTGCTCCGGTTTGTCGGCCAGCAGGCGTTCACGAACCGGCAGCACCGGTTGGGGATGGCGATGTTTGCGTTCCAGTTCTTCTTGGGACACGCCGAGTCGGTCATCGAAGTGCCGAAGCCAGGTTTGCGAGGCGATTCGCTGGAGTCGTTCGACCCGCTCGTCGGACATGAACTCACCGCCGATGTTGCATTGCGCCACAAACGCAAAGTCCCGCTGAAGCTTCACACGGCGCTCTAGCAGTTTTCGATTCAGCTCGGAGCCAAGTTCGGAACCGTCGACCAGGGACTGATAATAATCGATCTCCGCGTCCCGCCAGAGCACTTCGAAGCGCATGCGGATTTCGTGAATGCGGTTATAGATGGTTTCCAATTTGGTGGCTTTGTCGACCACATATTCCGGAGTGGTCAATTTGCCACAGTCATGCAGCCAACTGGCCAAATGCAGAGCATAGTTCTCCGATTCGCTGAGCGAAAAGTCATCAAACGGCTCTTCTTGAAACGCTTGTGCCGCTTCGGCCAGCATGCCAACGATAATTGGCACCCGTTGACAATGCCGGCTGGTATAGGGCGATTTGGCATCGATCGATCCGGCGATCAGGTGAATGATTGAATCGATCAAATCCTTTTGCGCCTGAAGCAGCCGGCGGTTGTCCAGGGCGACGGCGGCGTCGGAGGAGAGGGCCTTGATATAGGAGACGATTTCGGCGCTGAATGCCGGCTCTTCGGACGACCCATTTTTCGGATGGATCAACTGCAACGTGCCGATGATTGAATCTTTCTGGTCGACGAGAGGCACGATCAACAAGGCTCGGCATTGGAAATCCGCCTGGTCGAATTGCTGGCGGACGTCCGTGTAATCGAACCGCTCATCAGCCTCCATATCGCCGACCTGAACCACTTCACCGGTCAGAACGGCATGGCAGATGGCCGAAGGCGGGTGACTCCCGCCGTCTGCGTCTATTAACGGCACCGGATCGAAAGGGACCTGGGCGTTCGACGTTCCGCCCAAGCGAACACTCGTCCGATCGTTGGATAGGATTGCGGTCTCCAGTGATTCGTCATCCTGGCTGCGCAGGGCAATCGCCCCGGCCATAGAACGGCTGACATCCTTGGCTTCCTGCAGAATCATCTCCAACAGGGTGCTAAAATTTCTCTCTTCGGAAAGGGCCTTTGAAATCTTGAGGAACTGTTCGATGGACGCCTTCATCATGGCCATGGTGTCGGCTAAGTCATTGACTTCGAGAATGCGCGTCTTCGCCGAAATCGGGGTGCCAAACTTGAACTCTCGGATTTGCTGGGCTTCTCGGGCCAGCAAGCGCAGTGATGTCGATATGCGTTGGGCCAACCAGAATACGACGAAGATGGTGAAGGCCAGCACGGCCAAAGAGATCAGAATGCTTCGATTTCTCAAATGGATTGCACCCGCCAACAACTCTTCACGAGGAATCAGGGAAGCCAGCAAGAGTTCCTGTCCGGCTTTGGTCGGCACCTTGCTCAAGTATCCCAGGATCTCGGCTGAGTCCATATGGTGCGTTTCCAGATCGTTCGTCTGGATGAAGGAAATGGTTTCGGCGATGCGCGTGTACAGCGGATTGCCGAAATCCTTGAGCTTGGGAAGATTGGGACCCGTCTCCGAAGCCGTGTCGAAGTATCGTCCAATCTTGGAAAAATCCGAATGGGCGACGATGATGCCTTTGTGATTGGTCAGGATCAATTCCGTCGACGGAGTGATGCGTTGCTGGGCGAGCCGTAAAGACATGTCACGCAATGTTAGGTCGGCGGCAACGACACCACGCCCCTCCTTAAGGCGTCGTGCGACGGTGAGTCCGATTTCACGGGTGCCGAACAGAAAATAGTAGTCGGTCGTGGAGAGTGCATGCCTGTAAATGGACGCCTTGAA
>JASFFF010000396.1:0-4111 GCA_050124445.1 Desulfosarcina sp. | reverse complement strand
TGATACGGGTGCAAGACAATCTGCCCAAAGGGGCCAAATTTGTGATCGAGCTGCCCGTTTGAAAAGGAGATCGACAATGTTTCCTTCAATTTTGATCGTCGACGACGAACCTTCGATTTTGCAATCCTTAAGCGGCCTGCTGACCGACGAAGGCTTCGAGGTCATCACTGCCGACAATGGCTACGAGGCCCTAAAAATCATCGATGCCGAAACACCCGACTTGGTTTTACTGGATATCTGGATGCCGGGCATCGATGGTATTGAAACACTCAAGGAGATAAAAAAGAGCAGTGCCTCCTTGCCGGTGATCATCATCACCGGCCACGGCAATGTGGAGACAGCCGTTAAAGCAACCAAACTGGGAGCCTTCGATCTTATCGAAAAGCCCCTGAATATCGACAAGGTCATCGTCGCCATCAACAACGCCCTGAATTTCCGCCGGCTGGAGGAAGAGAACCGTTATTTACGTAAAAAAACCATTGAAAAACACTCTATCAGTGGCAACAGCCAGCCCGTTCAGGCATTGAATATGCAGATTGCCACCGTTGCTCCCACCGAATCGTGGGTACTCATCAAGGGTGAAAACGGCACCGGCAAGGAACTGGTGGCAAGAACGATTCACCAGCTGAGCCCACGCGCTGAATCCCCCATGATCGACGTCAACTGTGCCGCCATTCCCGAAACCCTGATTGAAAGCGAATTGTTCGGGCATGAAAAAGGCGCTATTTCTGGATCGAGCACCAAGAAGCGGGGTAAATTCGAACTGGCCAACACCGGCACGATCTTTTTAGATGAAATCGGCGACATGAGTGTGACCACCCAAGCCAAAATCCTGCGTGTGCTTGACGAAAAAAAATTTCAGCGGGTGGGAGGCGGTCGTGTTCTGAATACCGATGTACGGGTTATCGCCGCTACCAACAAAGACCTGGAAGCGGAGATCGAAAACGGGAATTTTAGAGAAGACCTATATTATCGTCTCAATGTGGTGCCCATAGAAGTCCCACCACTGAGAAACAGGATCGACGACATCCCTATCTTGGTGGACATTTTTCTGAAGGAGGCCGCCACCACCAACCGCGACAAACGCAAGACCATCGATGACGAGGCCATGGATATCCTCACAAAATACACCTGGCCGGGCAATGTAAGGGAACTCAAGAATCTAATCGAACGAATGGCCATTATGGTTCAAAAAGAAACCATCTCCGTCAGAGATCTCCCCGCCAATCTTTCCGATCCGAAGACCGCAACAGGAGAACTCTTTTCCATCGACGATCTCAACCGTGCCCGCACTGCATTTGAAACCGAATACATCCGTAAAAAGCTGGCCGCCAATGATAACGATGTTGAAAAAACAGCATCTGCCATCGGCGTGAAGCCGCGATTGATCAAGTCCGTAGTTGCACAGGGGAACGATTGAGGATCATCAGCGGAACGTTGAAAGGGCGGCGGCTGGTTGCACCCCGCGGCATGGCCACCCGACCCACGGCCGACCGCATCAAAGAGTCGGTATTCAACATCCTGGCGGGTGACATTCAGAACAGACACGTGCTTGATCTGTTTGCCGGTACCGGTGCGCTGGGAATCGAAGCGCTCAGCCGGGGGGCCGCTTGCGCCGTATTCATCGATCGGGCCAAACCAGCGCTCGCCGCCCTGCAACGCAACATACGGGACCTTAGACTGGAGGCGCAGACCCGGGTTATCCATTGGAATATTCTCTCCAACCTCAACTGCCTGATACCATATCGACACCGCTTCGACCTGGTATTCATAGATCCCCCGTATGAAAGCGACGCAGTGACGGGCACCCTGTCCGCATTGACAGCTTGCCAGGCACTGGCCCGCGGGGCGCGTGTGGTCATCGAGCACAGTGTTCGCGAATCCATCGCCTTTCCCACCGAGGCCATGACCCTCGTCGATCAGCGGCGTTTTGGAACGACCCTTGTGTCGTTTATGGATAGCATGCTATAGACCGTCTCCGTCGGAAGTGAATTGCCATTCGAGCCATTTTGTTGCTTTCAACCATGGGAGTCCTCATGCAGCGCATCGCTATCTATCCGGGATCTTTTGATCCGGTTACCAACGGACACATCGACATTGCCGAGCGTGGATTGAAGTTGTTTGATCGAATCATCATCGCTATTTTGCTCAATCCGGGCAAGCGGTCCCTGTTCAGCGTTGAAGAACGTTTGGAAATGTTAAATGAATCCATGCCTGGCAATAGCAGCATCGAGTTTGACACCTTCGATGGACTATTGGTGGATTATGCCAGAGCGCGCAAAGCGAGTGCCGTGTTGCGGGGCATGCGGGCGGTTTCCGATTTCGAATATGAATTTCAGCTGGCCTTGATGAACAGAAAGCTCAACCGCGAAATTGAAACGGTGTTCCTGATGACTGGACTGCGATGGATCTTCACCAGTTCATCGATCATCAAGGAAGCGGCCCGTTTTGGCGGCGATATTTCAGATATGGTTCCCCCAGGGGTCAACCGCCGCATCAAAGCCAAATTCGGATCTTAGCCCTCGGGCCTGCGGCGGCTTCACATGTTCTGCAGGGTGGCGTTTTAACGTAGGGTCAATAACCGGCTGCCGGTCGCCTGGGAGGCCACGTGAACGTTGACCCGGGCACCGTTGACGTTGAGAACAGATGCTACCGCCTGCCTGGCTTTTTGCGGCGTATTGTTCTCTTCGCTAAGGTGGGCCAGGATCACGTAGGCCAGCCGATCGTGCAAAATGGTTTCCAGCAGATGTGCCGTATCATCATTGGACAAGTGCCCGCTGCGTCCGCGAATGCGTTGTTTCAGGGGCCAGGGATAGGGACCGTCGATCAGCATCCGGGGATCGTGGTTGGCCTCCAAAATCAAAACATCGCAAGCCTTCAGATGGGTTTTGACCACGCTGGTAACGATTCCCAGATCGGTCGCCACACCCACCTTCGCCTGGTGGCAGGCAATCGTAAAAGCTGCCGGATCTTCTGCGTCGTGGGAAATGGAAAAGGGGTGGATGGTCATGCCGCCGATGGCAAACGGTTGTCCACAGGTGAACGGGTAAATTCCGGACAACTTGCCCAAGGCGCCGCCCGATGCCTGTCGCGTTGCATCGTTGATGTAAACCGGCAGGCCAAAGCGCCGCGAAAGCACGCCTACGCCCTGGATGTGATCGATGTGTTCGTGGGATACCAGGATGGCATTCAGGCTTTCGGGGGTCAAGCCTTTGACCGCCATCCGCCGTTGAATCTCCACACCCGACAGTCCGGCATCAACCAAAATGGCGTGGCGTCCGTCGGATACATAGGTGGCATTACCACGGCTGCCGCTGGCCAGAACACATACCGACAGGTGGTTGTCAACCATGTCGGATACCGGTGAAACACCGTCCACAGCGATCATTGTCATCGTCCCGTATGCCCGAAACCGCCAGCGTTTCGCGCGGTTTCGTCAAGCCGCGCAACAATGTTGACCCGGGCCCGGTACACTTGCTGAATCACCATCTGGGCAATGCGGTCCCCCCGTCGGAGGGTCACGGGTTGCTGCCCCAAATTGATCAGGGCGATTTTAACTTCTCCCCGGTAGTCTGCATCGATGGTTCCCGGTGCGTTAATGATGCCGATACCGTGTTTGACTGCCAATCCGCTGCGGGGCCTGATTTGGGCCTCGAAACCGTCAGGCAAGGCCATGGCAAATCCGGTAGGTACCAGGCAAATTTGACCCGGCGCCAGAACCAAATCCGCTGCCAAAGCGGCGCAGATATCCATTCCGGCACTTTGGTCTGTCATATAGCAGGGCAAAGGAACATCCCGGTCTTTTTCAGGATCCAGCCTCAGGAAATCAATGGACGGTGAAGGGTGCATAAGCGATGGCCGCTGCTGATGGTGAGGATCGTATCTATCTATAATTGGCAACCATGTCCGTTATCCAGATAGCCACCCGGTTCGGATACAATCGATGGCATTTGCACTTGAACGGCAACCCGACGCGCTACAGGTCCAGCACGCCTGACAGGTCGCCTTGCTCAACCCCCGGCCCCAGCATCGTCAAGGCAGCACTGCCGCTGGGCCACTGATTTTGAGCCAAGGTGAGCAGATCGTCCACGGCAACTGCATCGATGTTTTC
>JASFFF010000395.1:0-4120 GCA_050124445.1 Desulfosarcina sp. | reverse complement strand
GGTCGGCCAGATCCACTTGCTCGCAGAAACTGGCGTCTCCATACCGATCAACTTACCGGCATCTCCAGGGGCGGTGAGCAGTTTGTAGACCTTTACAGGATTGGTTATGTTCTTAACCTGGTGCTTGCCCTGATATTCGTAACCATAAGGCAGTTTATTGCACACTTGGTTGAATACGGTTCTGGAAATAGACACTCCGCCCGGCTCGGCCAAGGACTCGATACGTGCGGCGATATTCACGCCGTCGCCGTAAATGGCATCTTCACTCTCAATAACATCACCCAGATTGACACCGATACGAAAGATCATCTTGCGATTGTCGGGCAGATCTGCATTTCGGGTATTGAGCTCGTTTTGGATTTCCACGGCACACTGAACGGCAGAAACGACACTTGGAAACTCGGCCAGAATAGAATCACCAGGAGCGTTAACCACTCGACCTCCGTGGAATTGGATGTTATCGGTAAACAATTTCCGGCATTCTTTTAGGGTGCAAACCGTGTAAGACTCATCTTCGCCCATAAGTTTGCTGTAACCCTTGACATCCGCGCAGAGGATGGCGGCTAACTTGCGGCGATCTGGATTCTCAGCCATAGGATTCTCCAGGAATTAGCGGTTGATTCACGGTCAAACCATTCAGATATCAGGATCGCTTTCGATTTAGGCGCTATTCGTTATAATTGTGAAGGTTTAGAACGAGGAGGGAGGAACGATTAACTATTCCCGATAGGTAAAAATAGAATGGAACGGCTGGGTGGGTCAAGTATCGATTAAATGGTGATTGCCAACTGTAAACCAATTAATCAGCCTGTTTATCGTGAGTTGGGATTAATTGAGAGAACTCCGCGAATCGAACTGTTCTTAATTCCTGTGATTTTCATAGTAAACTTGGCGATTCGATACAAATGGTAGATAAAAGCTTTTAAAATTTTTACCCTTTAGCACCTGCGATCACCAACATTAGATTTGATTAACGAACTCCCATTGATGCATCAGGTATATCAATAACCGCAGTATCGCCTGAATTGATGCCATTCATTTTACCTATCGTGATCGGAACCACAACATTAATAAAAAACGTCGCAGTCTGGAGCACACCCTCGTAGAAGACGGCTTTCTTGTTGATAGCCGCCTGTTGAATCCTTTCCGCTGGATCAAGACTCCCCACAATTTTTTTCATCTGGGTGGCGGCGATAGTTGCACGCCAGACATGCATCCATGCCAAACTCACATCTCCCACAACATCAAGAAAGGGCTTTGCATATGCAAAGGCCTCTTTCAGTTTTGGCGACATCGCCGCTGTGCCAAGGTGCAGTGCGGTTTTCCCTAAAAGGTCAGCAGCTGTTGATAACTTATCTGCAAGATCATTGAGCTCCGGAATTGATCGGGCTTTTTCAACCGTATTGTGTATTTCGTTCAGGAGGCTCATAAATACCATTCCCTTTTTCATCCCTAACTTGCGGCCTAGTAGATCCATCGCTTGAATGCCATTGGTACCCTCGTAAATCGAGGTCACTTTGCAATCCCTGAGCAGTTGCTCAAGCGGGTAGTCTTTGGTGTAACCATAGCCGCCCATAACCTGCATGGCCTCGACACATATATCGAACCCACGGTCCGTAAAATAGGATTTGACTACCGGCGTCAATAAATCCACCAGATCCTGGTAATAGACCTGTTTTTCCTTATCTTTAGTCAGCATTGCCAGGTCTACGGCAAGGCAGGTGTAGTAAGCTAAGCTTCGCATACCTTCAACGTGTGATTTCATCCACAATAGCATACGTCGGACATCCGGATGGTGGATGATCGGCACTTGTGGTGCCTCCGGATCACGGTGGCTTCCGATATCTTTGCCCTGTAGGCGCTCTTTAGCGTAATTCAGGGCGACCAAGAACGCATGTGAGGCGCAAGCAAATCCGACGATGCCAATGGCCAGACGGCTGGTATTCATCATACGAAACATGATTTGCATGCCACTTTCCTCTTCGCCGAGAAGATACCCCCGGCAATTTCCCTTGGACCCTAAAGCCATTGAGCAGGTTGCGCTACCGTGAATACCCATCTTCTCAATTACACCGGTACAAACAATATCGTTTGGATCTCCGAGACTGCCATCTTCATTGACCAGGATCTTGGGGACCAGGAATAATGATATACCTTTGGTGCCTGAAGGGGCACCCTCTATCCGGGCCAGAACCGGGTGAATGATGTTTTCGGTCAGGTCATGGTCACCGGCGGTGATGAAAATCTTGTTGCCGGTCAGCGAATAAGTCCCATCAGCGTTCTTTATAGCAGTGGTTGATAATGCCCCTACATCTGAGCCTGCCTGGGGCTCGGTCAACAACATGGTTCCGCACCATTTGCCCGTATACATGTTTTTCAGATACAGATCCTTTTGCTTTTCAGTGCCGAAAAGTTCGATCAATTCTCCTGCTGCATGACAAACATAGACATAAAGGGCGAAAGCACTATTTGCACCGATGAAATACTCGGAGGCAGCCAGAGCAACGCAATGTGGTAATCCCTGCCCCCCCAAGGCAGCGTCGGCTGTCATAGCAATCCACTCGCCTTCCTGCATTAGACGATATGGACGATGGTAGCATTCAGGTACCTGAACAAGACCATTTTCAAATTTGACACCTGTCCGATCTCCTTCGGCAAGGGTAGGCAAAATTTCCTTTATAGCCAAGTTGCGAGCTTCCTTAACTATTAAATCAATTGTTTTGCGGTTAATATTTTTGAATTTCGACTTGCTAAGCAAAGCTTCCACGGCTATCTGTTCATATAGAACGAAGTCGATATCATTACGGTCCGCAATTGATTGTTTCATTGTCTATGCTCCTTAGTAAAGGAAAATAACCACATGAATTTATTTTATATTACTCTTTGTTTTAATCTTCAACTACGAAAGGCCTATTTTAGTAAGCAGAACCGCTGGTCACTAATTTCAGATGCAAGTTTTCGCGAGAATCGCTGTGATATCAGATAAGGAAGTGAAGTGTGAACAAACGCTAATATCTCTGAATAGAATGGATTCTCTGCTGGGGTCAAGGGGTAATCTTTATCCACACTATCAGTTTGGCCGGCGGACTAAAAACCATTTATCACAAGAATTGAAACGAGAAGGCAGTGCAAGGTATTTTTAATATATTCCATAAATACTCGTATAAAAGCACAGTGGATCAATTACCGTAACATTAAAAATCTAAAGTGCCTTTCAGCAGAAACGCATGTGCACTTTTATATACGAATGGACAAAAAATTATTAAAGCCAACGAATAGTCTATGATATAAACATATGATATCAAATCAAAAAAGAATGATTTCACAGTTTGGTACCATATTTGCTGAACACAAGCATCATGATGACTTCATTCTTTTCCCAGCATTGGCCATCAAAATTTCAAAGCAATAAATTCCTGATTCTTCTTTTCGCCATCACCATCATGCTGTTCGCATCCGTTTCCAGTGCCATCGGCGCCCAAGTAACGCTGGCCTGGGATGCCAACAACCCGGCCCCTCAGGGCTATAAAGTTTATCAACGCATCGGGGGAACAACTTACGATTACGACCATCCGGCTTGGCCCAGCGATGGCAGCGACCATTTGCAAACCACATGCACCATTACCAATCTGACAGCCGGAGTCACATACTACTTTGTTGTCCGCGCCTACCTCGGCAACGATCTAAGCGGCGACTCCAATGAAATCTCATATACTGTGCCGGCCGAGGTCACCCTATCGTCCATCGCCATCGGCGGCCCGACTCAGCTTAATGAGAACAGCAGCGCCCAGTATACGTGCACGGCCCACTATAGCGACGGCTCCACTGCAGCCCTTTCCAGCGGCGTCAACTGGAGCGAAAATGCCTCGGCCACAAGCATCAACGCCGGCGGATTGCTGACCGCTGCCAATGTGACTGCCGACACCGGCGTCACCATCACGGCCAGCTACGGTGGCAGAAGCGACACCCACAGCGTGACGGTCAGAAACGTTGCTCCGACCCTATCGTCCATCGCCATCGGCGGCCCGACTCAGCTTAATGAGAACAGCAGCGCCCAGTATACGTGCACGGCCCACTATAGCGACAATACAACATCGATCGTAACCAACAACGTCAATTG
>JASFFF010000394.1:0-4120 GCA_050124445.1 Desulfosarcina sp. | reverse complement strand
AAACTGGGTCAAAAAATAGCGGTCGGTCATACCGGCGATGTAATCGCGAACAATCTCAGGGGGGCTGTGATCGCGGATGTACGATTGCGACATATCAGCCAGAAATCCTGAGAAAATATCCGATGATCGTTGGTTCGCCTCCAGTTCTTCCAGGCGCATGTCAAATAGCCGGACAAACAATTGTTGGATGGTGGCCGAATGTATCTTGCTTTTGGGATTGGTGTATATGCGTTCGAGATTGAACGCTTTGAGGGCCTTTAAGGCATCCGATATTTCGGGGCTGAAGGCCACCACCGATTTCTCGTGGCTGTTCTGAATTACATCGGTCACCAAACGATAGACAATGGTGCCGTTGGTGTTGCCCAGGATACGGACAATCGGCGCTGGAATATCCCTGCGGTCGAGAATCCCCAAACGAATGGCGTCTTCCAAATCCCTGCCGATGTATGCGATGGTATCGGCCATTCGCACGACGCATCCTTCGGTGGTCATGGGAATGAGCGGATAGTCAGGATCGGCTTTTTTGGCGGCAATCTCAATTTCGAACGTTTCAAAATCCTTATTCGAATTGGGGGCAAGCATGCGGTTATGGATCTCTCCGTCATGGCATAGGATGCCGTCCAACGTCTGCAGGCACAGGTTCCACCCCTTGCCTTTGCGTTCGACGCGATCCAGAAACTGAATGCTTTGGACATTGTGCATAAAATGGCCGATGCCGGCCTGCTGGCACAACTCGGAAAGATAACGCTCACCCTCATGCCCGAAAGGCGTGTGGCCAATGTCGTGTCCAAGGGCGATGGCCTCGATCAGATCTTCGTTCAGCCTCAGAAAGCGGCCGATGGTGCGGGCAATTTTAGAGACCAGCTGCACATGCAGCACTCGGTGGGTGATGTGGTCGTTGGGAATCAGATAAAAGACCTGGGTCTTATCGATGTAGCGGGTGTAGGCACGGCTGTGCAGAATGCGATCCGCATCCAGTGAAAAGGCGTGGCGGTAACCGGCTGCCGTGTCGATTATGGGATGGCGGCGAACCCCGGAATCGCTGTAGGTCGCTGCCGAGGATAAGATTTCGCGTTCCCGGTGATTCAGACTGCTTTTGAGCTTGTCCAACATGGCTGGGGTGGTCAACGCATCAGATTTGTCCATCGTCGATCATTCGCTCCATCATCTGAAAATAGTCTATTCCGGCGGCACGAAAGCCTTCGCGGCCATATTTCATGTTGGCTTCCAGAATGCTGTACTGCCCCTGATGGCAGCAAATGTCAATACCAACGTCATTCCACCTGCAGCGCTGTGCCGCGCGCCTTGCCAGGGCAAGGGCGGCATCGGGTACCGGATCAAGACTGATGCGCCCGCCTCGGGCGACATTGGTGCGAAATTCCCCTTCCGCTGCGATGCGCCAGTACGCATGCACCACCTGTTCACCGATCACGACGGCGCGTATATCTCTATCGATGGGAAGGTATTGTTGAATATAGGCGACATGGCGATTGTGGATATATGCGTCAAGATCGTCCCGGTTGGCGATGAGATAGACACCCCGCCCCATTGCCGAGCCGCGCGGTTCTTTGGCGATAAACGGGTAGGAAAAATACTGCGTAATTTTCGATTTCTGCCGTTTGCCGTAAAAAACCCGCGTCCGGGGATGTGGCAATTTGGCCAATTGAAGCAGTGCGCTTTGCTTGATCTTGTCTTGAACGCACTTGTAGGTGTGATAGCTGGGAAAAGTGGCCTTGCCCAATGCATCGAACAGGTCAGCATAGAACGCCGTTGGATAATAGATGGTCGCAGACTCCCGAATCCATCCCTTCTCTTCTTGGCTGTAGTCGCTGAAATTGGGCCGAACACCTATGGTTCGCACATTGCGGCACCCGCGCAGGCGTGCCTCCATTGCCAGAACCTGCCGAGCCATGGCTACAGGCTACCGACAACGGCCTGAACCACCTTGTTTAGGGCATCTACAAACGGCCCACCGTCACGCCTGCCGGCCATGGGTGCCCCCTCATCACAGGCTTTGACCACCTGGGGATCAAAGGGCAAGGTGCCCAGAAAGGCGACGCCCATGGTCTCTGCGGTAAATCGACCGCCTCGGCTCTTAAACAACGCAACGGTTTCACCGCAGCAGGGACAAGCAAACGGACCCATATTCTCAACCAGACCCAGAATATCCAAATTGACCGTCCGGCAAAAATTGATCGATTTGCGTACGTCGGCCAAGGCAACGTCTTGCGGCGTTGTCACAATCACTGCCTTGGCGTCGGCGATGGTTTGGGCGACACTCAGCGGCTCGTCGCCGGTTCCCGGAGGTGCATCGACAATCAGAAAATCCAAATGATCCCAACGCACATCAGCAATGAATTGACGTATGATGCCAGTTTTTGCCGGTCCGCGCCAAATAACGGCTTGATCGGGGTCATGCATCAACGATTGCATGGAGACCACCTTTAAATTGTCTCCCACCGTTTTGGGAGTCACCTCCTGCGCCTGGGTCACATCCAACAGTCCGCTAATCCCCAGCATACCGGCAATGCTGGGACCATGCAGATCGACATCCAGCAGACCGGTGCGAAGCCCTTTTTTGGCCAGCGCCACGGCCAAATTCGTGGCAACACTGGATTTTCCCACACCGCCTTTACCGCTCATTACGATCAGTTTATTGGTTATATGGCCCAGGGCCCGGACGATCTTTTGATCCTGCGGGTCGACCGCCCCCTGACTGCCGCGGCCACCGCCGCATCCGCTGTTTTTTGATTGTTTAATGTCCATTTGTTAAGCTTTCTTTTGTTGGAATACTGCTGCAATCTGCTTGGTCATCCGATCGTGATGGCTTCCTGGCCAGTAGATGCGCCCGCATTGGCGACAGGTATGAAAGTGTGTATGCTGATGCCAGACATAGGCCGGAACCCGCCCCATTACCGCCTGTCGCGCCACCGGCTCGATTAACCGATTGCACGACATACAACGGCTAAAGGGCCTGCCCTCTTCCGGCTTGAGTTCAAGCGCACGTACCACCTGGACCAGTTGAAGCAACGGATCGTTCTCTCGAATGAAAACCAGGCGACGGTCTTGAAAGCGCCGTTCAACACTTTTGGTGCGCGTCAAGATGACGCGACCGGTGGCAACGGATCCCATAAAATCGTGTTGCCGGCTCTGATGCTCGCAACGCGTGTCGAATCCAGCCGCACGCAGGTAGCGGCCCAGTTTTCCCAGCGTGGCATCAGTAGCAAAGCGCATCCGCCGCTTCACGAGAGCGGCCGAGGCGGAGCGAATAGGTTCTCATCAAGACGGGCATTGGCCTCGTAACGTTCCAGCGCCAGTGACACTCGTTCTCCGCCGGCTCCGACAATTTCGATGCGTTCGGGCAAAGTGAAACCTTCTACCACCTGGCTTCCACCAACCGTTAATGAATAAGCCGTTTGTTGCCTGCTGTCCAGCCACTCGGCATGCACCGGCTGCATGTGCGCATCCAGTTGAATTCGCTGGCGGATTCTCCCCCAATGATCCAAAAAGACCAAAAGCGGCGGAAAATCGCCATCAGCGGCTACCAAACGGGCCGAAAGGTCCGTGTCGATGGGAATGCGCCCCACCAATAAATCCAACAGGTCGCCCACGCTGACATCGATTTGAATCATGCGTCGCAGACTGCCGTTGCCGAACCGTTTTTTATGGTATTCACCGGCGGAATGCATGACAAGAACGAGATTGCTGCCGTCACTGGCGACGGTACCGGCGACACCGCCGAATGGTGCCAGCATGTCGATCCGCAGGCGATCGGGCAGCATCCCGGCCATGGCCGTCCGGAACGATTGCAAGGGCCGGTTGGGACCAGCCAGCTTCATCTGACCCACGCATTTAAACCGGATTAATCCAGCGTTGATTTGCGTCAATTGTGCCACGACTCGATCCGCGGCGATGTCTGGCTTGATCTCTGGCGGAAGAAACCGCGTGCAGGCGGACGCAAGGCACGAAACCAGGGTCAGAATGATCGCAAAACGCATGTTGATTGGCCAATGGCGACAAGCAGATCCCATCGGCCACGAACGATAGGCATCTAAAACGGTCATGGCGTCAACATGCGAATCTTTTTTTCCACAACGGCCTTGTCGGTATGCCCGTTTTC
>JASFFF010000393.1:0-4122 GCA_050124445.1 Desulfosarcina sp. | reverse complement strand
TGTCAACTATGTATCTGGTTGAAAAGGATGAAGCGCAACGCAGATAGCGGACTTTTTACGAATCCGTCAATATTGCCGCATCCAACTCGGCTGCCCACACCATCGGGCGCCCCTATCGTTCTCCCCGGCGATACGGCTCCGCCAGCATGGCCGGGGCGCTCAAGCGACGGCGATCCCGCAACCCGCCCACCAGCAGCACCAACAGCGTCGCCACATAGGGCAGCATGGCCAGAAAATTAGGAGAGATGCCCAACGGCTGCAGCAGATATTGCAGCACAAAAATACCACCGAAAAGGAAGGCCCCCAACATGGCCCGCAGGGGGTTCCACAAAGCAAAGATGGTCAATGCAATAACGATCCATCCCCGGCCGGCGGTCATCCCCTCGATCCACGATTTGCTGTAGGAAGTAGACAAATGAGCACCGGCCATGGCGGAGAACCCGCCACCGACGATAACTGAACAATAGCGGATCAAGGATACGTTGACACCTTGGGTTTCCGTGGCTTTGGGGTTTTCGCCACAAGAGCGGATACGGATGCCCAGGCGCGTGTAGGCGAGCACAAACCAGGCCCCGACGGCCAATAGCACCGCCATGTAGAAAAAGGGGCTCTGATTGAAGAATATGGGCCCCACAATCGGAATATCCGCCATAAACGGGATCGGTAGGATGTCGATTTTGACCGCCAGCGGTTTTCCCACATATGGTTTTCCCAGCAACCCGGCCATCCCGAGACCCAGCATGGTCAACGCCAGTCCCGAAACAACTTGATTGGATTGAAGGCTCACGGATGCAAAGGCATGCACAATGGAAATCAACATGCCGGCAACAATCGCCGCACATAGCCCCAGCCAGGGATTGCCCGTATGGTGGGTGACGATAAATGCGGTTACGGCGCCCACAGCCATCACGCCCTCCACCCCCAGATTGAGGATGCCGGAGCGCTCGCAGATGATTTCTCCGATGGTGCCGATCAGCAGCGGCGTGCCGGCAACCAATGTTCGTTGGGCCACAGAAACGAGGATCTCTTCCATGGTCAGGACCGCTCCCCGAAGTGTATACGCACCCTGTTTTTTGTAAAAAAATCACCCATAATCAAGAAGATCAACATGGTTCCATTGAAGATATCCACCGTGGCCGCCGGCAGTCCCAGGGATATTTGAATCGCATCGCCACCGACGAGTATGCCGGCAAAGAAGATGGCTGACAATATCACATACAACGGGTTGAGCTTGGCCAGCCAGGCCACGATAATGGCCGTAAAGCCATAGCCGGACGAAATCGTGTCCGGATAGCTCAGGTAATGGTGGATCCCGGCCACCTCGCCGATCCCGGCCAGGCCGGCCATGCCGCCGCTGATAACCATAATCAGCAGGGTGGTTCGGGTAAAATCGATGCCGGCGTATTTGGCAGCATCCGGATTTTCACCGATCACACGCACCTCATAACCGAAGCGGGTTTTAAAGATCATGATGGTCAGCACCAGCATGAGGACAAGGGCCAGAATCAGCGTCTCCATGTGAATCCGAGATCCGGGCAGCAAAGACAGGATGGCTGATTCAGGAAGATCGTCGGTGTAGGGAAAACCGAACTTCTTGGGACTTTTCCAGGGCCCGACAATGAGTAGGGTGAGAAATTCTGCGCAAATGTAATTGAGCATCAAGGTGGAGATCACCTCGTTGATGGCAAATCGCAGCTTGAGGATAGCCGGAATCAACCCCCACAGTGCCCCACCGATAAAACCGGCGACGAACATCAAGGGAACAACAATCGGAGCAGGCAGGGCCGGCCCCCAGTTCAGCCCAACCCATGTCCCGAAAATGGCGCCCATGAGCAACTGGCTCTCCGCGCCGATATTCCAGAATTTGGCCTTGAACACCACGGCCAAGCCTCCGCCGATAAGAATCAATGGAATGGCCTTGGTAACGGTTTCCTTGAATCCATAGAGGCTGCCGAAGGAGCCGCTGAAAATTTTACCGAAGGCAAAAACCGGATTCACACCGCTGGAGATAAAAATCACCCCGATCACCAGCATACCGGCGGCCAGCGACAGGGCCAGGGTCATTGACGCACCCATGGCCGAGATCTGGACCCGCTCCGTGACCTTAACCTGAAGCATTGCCCCCGACTCCCTCGTCCAGCCGCTTGGTGCCGGCCATCATCAAGCCAATGTCCACCAACCGGGGATCATCCGATTCCACAATGCCCATGAGCGTTCCCTGAAAAATAACGGCAATCCGGTCGCACAGCTCGAAAATTTCATCCAGATCCTCGGACACCAGGAGCACGGCACCGCCTTCTTTGCGACGCTTGAGCAATTGATTGCGCAGGTATTCCGTGGCGCCGACATCCAGACCATAGGTGGGATGCGAGGCCACCAGAAGATCCGGCTTGTCCGTGATTTCACGGCCCAGAATCAATTTCTGAATGTTGCCGCCGGACAGATTCTTTGTCTGTACATTGATGGACGGCGTAGCAACTTGAAAGTCCTTGATCAGCTGTTTGGTATGTGCCTTGATACGACCGTAGGCCAGAAAGGCCCGGCGGGAAAATTTTTTCTGGTGATGCTGCTTGAGAATTGCATTCTCGTATAGAAACAGGTTTGGCGCGATGCCGAACCGAATTCGTTCCTCGGGTACATGCGACACGCCATTGTTATGAATTTTTCGGGCAGACTGGTTGGTAATGTCGACACCGTTGATCCGAATCTGTCCGTGCGTTGATGGTCGCAGTCCGGTAATGGCCTCCACCAGCTCGCGTTGGCCATTGCCGGAGACACCGGCAATGCCCAAAATTTCGTTTTTGTACACCTCAAAGGAGATGCCCTTGACGACCGCATAGCCTTTGTCGCCGTCAACCTTTATATCGTTCACCTCCAGCACTTTCTCTTTCCTGGGCATTTTCTCTCTGGAAAAAGAGAAGACCACGTCACGTCCGATCATCATACGCGCCAGGGCGCGCTTGTCGAGCGCATCGGTGTCTGCATGCCCCACAACCTTGCCTTTGCGGATAACGGTCACCCGGTCACACAGCTTTTTTATCTCATCCAGCTTGTGACTGATGAGAATTATCATTTGTCCGTCCGCTCTCATCTGCTCCAGAATATGGAAAAAATCACGCGTCTCTTGAGGCGTGAGAACAGAGGTCGGCTCGTCAAGAATCAATAACCCCGCCCCGTTGATCAGGGCCTTGATGATCTCCACCCGCTGCTGCTCTCCGGCAGACAGCTGCCAGACTTTTTTGTCAGGGTCGATGTTGAAGTTGAATTTTTCAGAAAAGGAGACGATATTCTGGCGTATTTTTTTCTGGGGAAAAAGGCCCGGCGCCCACGCATACCCGAGGGCGATGTTTTCAATCACCGTGTGGTTCTGGATCAACATAAAGTGCTGGTGAACCATGCCGATGCCATATTCAATCGATGCTTTGGGAGAATCGATGAAGACCCGCCGGTCATTGACCCGGATCTCTCCCGAGTCGGGCTGATAGATGCCGTAAAGGATATTCATCAAGGTGGTTTTTCCGGCGCCATTTTCCCCGAGCAAGCCCAGGATTTCGCCGGAGGAGACCTTCAGGCTGATATTGTCGTTTGCCCTCACACCTTGAAAAGACTTAGATATACCTATCATTTCAAGGGTCTGGATGGTTTTCATGGGTGCCATTCCCCAAAAAACAAAGGGGGAGCCGGTTCGCAATCACCGACTCCCCATGATTGCCAGCAGGATGGTTTTATTTGGGAATGCTTCCCACCACGTTGTCCACATAATACATGATGCTCAGCAAATCCGCTTTGGATGCCTTTTCTCCGGCCTTGATCTGGAGTTTGCCGGTGTTATCCGATATGGGCCCGGTGAACGGATCGAAGATGTCGGTTCCTTGTTTCATCTGTTCATAGCGCTTGAACACCAGGTCGTGCACGGAAAGGGAACCCAGGTCGGCCGTTTTCACACTGACGGCCTTCAGTGCATCGACAAATTGGGGGTTGATCGGCTGGTCGAAGGCCCCGCCCAAGATGGCGGCCTTTTCGGCCACCAGCCACCAATGGTCTGCATTTGTCCAGGTGCCTTCATGCAGATCGCTGAGAATCTTCTCATACATCACCCCCCAGTCCACCAGCTGACCGGAG
>JASFFF010000392.1:0-4130 GCA_050124445.1 Desulfosarcina sp. | reverse complement strand
TCCTCGAGGGCATGCAGTTTACCTCCCACATACTGGTCATCAGGCGGCCAAATGGCCTGCGTTTATGGTTTCGACATGGTGGCAGGCCACCATATGCTCTAATTCGATGGCGCGCCATTCGGGGGGGTCTGTACGGCATATTTCAGTGGCGTAGGGACAGCGGGTGTGAAATCGGCATCCCGGGGGGGGATCGGCCGGATTGGGGATCTCACCTTCCAGTTTGATCGGGTCGAAGGATAGACGTCTGTCCACTGACGGCACCGCCGACATCAGCGCCCGGGTGTAGGGGTGCCGCGGCGAGAAAAAGAGTTTTTCCGTCGGCGCCAATTCGACAAACTGGCCCACATACAGGACGGCAACGGCTGAGGCGATCTGGGCGACGACGGAAAGATCATGGGCGATAAACAGATACGTCAACCCCAGTTCTGCCTGCAAATCCATGAGCAGGTTGATAACCTCGGCCTGGATGGAGACATCCAATGCGGACACGGATTCGTCGCACACGACGAACTCGGGACGCGAAATCAAGGCCCGGGCAATGCAGATGCGCTGGCGCTGGCCACCGGAAAATGCGTGCGGAAACCGGCGCAGATGCTCGATGTTCAGTTTGCAAAGGGCGGCGATATCGTGGATTTGGGCGTCGATCGCATCCCGTCCCATGTCGCCCTGGCACGCTAAGGGTTCGGCAATGATGTCGCGAACCGTCATACGTGGATTGAGCGAGGCATAGGGGTCCTGAAAAATGAGCTGCATGTAGCGTCTGAATTGCTTCAGCGGCTTTCCAGCTAGGCTGGTGAGGTCGATGACCTCGCCGTTGCGGTTGAAAGTGATGCGTCCGGCGGTAGGGGAGAGTGCCCGCAGGATCGCCCGCCCGATGGTGGTTTTGCCCGAACCGCTTTCACCCACCAGGCCCAGGGTCTGACCTTTTTTTAGCTGGCAGCTGACCCCATCCACCGCTCTGACGGATCCGACCATGCGCCGAAACAGGCCTTTGCTGTAAACGGGGAAGTGAACTTTCAGGTTGTCGATGTCGATCAGGGTATCGTTTGGCATAGCGGTTCTCACTATTCTTCGTACAGGTAGCAGCGCACGAAGTGGCTTGACGAAATGGCTGTCCTTTCGGGCATGGCGGCATCGCAGACCGATGGCTTAAAATGCGGGCAGCGGGGGTGAAAGGGGCATCCGGCCGGCCGCTCCAGCGGTCCGGGAATATCCCCCCCCACCGGCGTCAAACGCCGTTTGAGATTGTCCAGCCGGGGGATGGCGGCCAGCAAACCTCGTGTGTAGGGGTGTGTGGCGCTGTCAATCAATGCATCGGTGGGGCCGCGCTCCACAATTACACCCAGGTACATGACGGCGATTTCATCGGCGACCTTGGATATCAGCCCCATGTCGTGGGTGATGAAAATGATCGACATGCCCAGTTCGGCCTGCAACGCTTTCATGAGATCCACGATCTGGGCCTGGATGGTAACATCCAGGGCCGTGGTGGGTTCGTCGGCGATGAGCATTTGCGGGTGAGTGGAAAGGGCCACGGCGATCATGGCCCGCTGACGCATCCCCCCGGAAAGTTCATGGGGATATTGATCGACGCGCATGCCTGCGTTGGAAATGCCCACCCGTTCGAGCATTTCGACGGCAATGTCGCGTGCATCCCCTTTGCTTATTTTTTGCTGCGCCAGCATGCCCTCCATGATCTGGCTGCCCACTGTAGCGGTGGCGGCCAGAGGGCTCATACTGGCGATACGGTGCTGCCGGACGGCTTCGACGATCTGGTTGCCAATGGTGTATACCGGTGAAAAGGAGGCCATGGGTTCCTGGAAGATCATGCCGATTTCGCCGCCGCGGATCCGTCTGATTTCCTTGCTGTTGGCGGCCAGCATGGTGATGTCCACGGGTGTGCCGTTTCCGTTGTTGTAAAAAAGGATCTTCGAATCGGGATCGACGATGGCGTTCTTGGGCAGCAGTTTGACCAGTGCCCGGGTACTGACGCTCTTACCGGAACCGCTTTCACCGACGATTCCCAGCGTTTTGCCTTTGCGTACCTGAAAGGTCACACCGTCCACAGGTGTGATCAACCCTTCATCGGTGCGAAAGGAGACCCGCAGGTCCTGTACATCGATGAGCAAGTCGGCTGGAACAGGCGAATGGTCGGATACGGTGGTCATGGTGAACCCTTAGTTGTTGGTCACGGTATATGGGTCGGCCGCGTCGCGAAGACCGTCTCCCAGGATGGTGAAAGCCAACACGGCCACGACAACGAAGACGGCCGGCAAAAAAAACCAGGGTGCCTGTTCGATGGCGCGGATGTTCTGGGCATCCTGCAGCATGATCCCCCAGGATACGCTGGGGGGGCGCAGGCCCAGTCCGATGAAGCTCAATGCGGTTTCACTGAGAATCATGTAAGGGAAGCTGATTACCAAATCGACGATGATGTAGCTGGTGAAGCTGGGCAGCAGATGCCGGGTGATGATCCTCCCGGCCGACGCGCCGGACAGCTCGGCGGCCAGAACGAAATCCTCCCCCCGCTGGCCGAGAAGGTGGCTGCGAATGCGCCGGGCCAAGGTCGGCCAGCCGATCAGGCCGAAAATCATGGTCATGGCAAAATAGACCTGGGTGTTGGACCATTCTTTGGGAAAGGCGGCCGCCAGACCCATGTAAAGGGGAATCACCGGTACGACGCGCACGATCTCGGTGACCCGCTGTATCAGGTAATCGACCACCCCTCCCGCATAGCCGGCAATGCCGCCTATGATCAGGGCCAGAACGAAAGCGACCAGCACGCCCAGAATGCCGATGGAAAGGGATGTTCCCGTGGCGAACATGGTCCGGGAAAAAAGATCGCGCCCCAACTCGTCGGTACCGAAAAGATGCAGCTTGCCCTTGTCCAGACCGAAAAGATGGCGCTGGGTATCGAAGAACCCCCAGAAACGGTAATTGTCCCCGGAAACCCAGAATCGCAGATAACGGCGCTGCTCCGGATCGACACTGGCGATCTTGCGCAGGGTGACCGGATCCCGTTTGGTTTTGATGCCGTGGACGAACGGTCTGAGCGAAAATCCGTTGTGATCCCACATGCGCGGCAGCTGCGGCGCTCCCATAATGTATGATCGGTCCCGTGTCGTGGTGCTGTAAGGGGCGATGAAACCGGCAAAGACGCCCATCAGTGCCATGGCGATCAACACCATGGCACCCACCATGGCCATGCGGTGTCTTTTAAATCGCCACCACACCAACTGCCATTGGGAAGCGGTGTAGTATTTTAAATCGGTGTTGCTTTCAGGCGAAGCGGCAAGCGAATTTCCCATGTTCTCGGCGGCCTCGGTTGTCGTCATGGGCTTACGCTCCTTCCAAGGTGATACGCGGGTCCAGGGCAGCCAGGGCCACGTCGGAGATGAAATTCATGACCACGATGAAAAAGGTCAGCATGAGCAAAATGGCGCCGGCCACATACATGTCCAGGTCCAGGTAAGACTGGATGAGCAGTTCACCCAGTTCGGGTAATCCCAGTACCAGGGCGACAATGGGCAGTTCCGAAAAGATACGGTTGACATCGAATCCCATGGTGCTCACCACCGGGTTGACGGCCAACCGGGCCGGATATTTGAGCAGCAGCTTCCATTCGGGAATGCCCCGGGCGCGGGCGGCGGTCACTGAAAGCTTGTTGAGTTCGTCCAGCATGGTAGCCCTCACGGTCTGCAGCTGCAGCGCGGTGGCCGACCATGAGAGCACCACGGCCGGGATGATCAGATGTTTGAGCATATCCACCAGCTTGGCAATGCTCCAGGGGGCTTTCTCCAGTTCGGGTGAGAACAGGCCACCGATGCTGGTCCCGAAAATGGTCACCGAAATATAGAGCATGATCAGGGCCAGCAAAAAATTGGGCAGCGCCAGCCCCAGGTAGCTGGCCACGGTCAGGGAGTAGTCCACCACGCTGTGCCGGTTTACCGCTGCATAAATGGCGATAGGAATCGACAGCAGGTAGGTGAGGATCAAGGTTGCGTAGAGAATGGCCAGGGTCATCCACAGACGCTGGCCGATCACATGGTTGACCGATGTTTCGTAGGCGAAGGATTCACCGAAATCGAAGCGGGTGACGATACCGCCGATCCATTGGAGGTAACGTTGCC
>JASFFF010000391.1:0-4140 GCA_050124445.1 Desulfosarcina sp. | reverse complement strand
TGAAAGTTGCTGCCGAACCTTGATTTTGAGCCGAAATAAGCGTTGGGTCTTATCCACCGTTCAAATAAGCCTTGCCCATCGATAGATAGGCGTCCATTACCAGCCAGGCCCGTGCGTCGAAAGCGATGTCCGTTCGCCGGAGCAGATCTCTCAGCGCAGCGCGATCCATCATAAGCACCTCGATCTTCTCTGAATTCGAGGCGTTCCGGGTGTTTGGGCGGCCCTCGACTTCGGCGAAGACCATGGCGATGGATTCGTCGGTAATTCCCGCAGAGGAAAAGATGGCCGGGCTGTGGCGGTAGATGCGCACCAGCTTCAATCCGGTCTCCTCATGCAATTCCCTGCCTGCGGCAGTGCTTAATCCTTCGTCCGGATCAAGCAGCCCGGCCGGAAACCCATACTGGTCGTCACCCAAGCTGACGCGAAACTCTTTGATCACTACCAGCTTGTTGGCCTGTCGATGAAACGGCACGATAATTGTTGCGTCGGGATGCTGAATCCGACCGGTCATACATTTGGGCCGCACCCGTCGGCTGACCATGTGCCAGCGCTTGCGATTGCCCCGGCGGTCCTCATAAGACACCGCCACCAGGTTGACGAATGGGCGTTTGGTGACGACGGTTGAATCGATAATTTTCATCATGGCCTCCCGACCCCTTCCAGGTTTATCGATCACGACCATAGATGCCCCGGCCCGGCTGACCCAATGGCGGCACGGGTCCGACCAACTCTCAACTACCTCCGAATGAGGAAATCATAGGCCCGTTGAATTTCCTTGAAGCGCAGTTCGGCCAGCTGTTGGATCTCCTCGCCCAGGTGTTGTACCTTGTCCGGGTGGTATTGGGCGGCAAGACGGCGGTAGGCGGCTTTTATCTCACTTTCGGAGGCGCCGGCTTCGATCTCCAGCACCGTGTAAGGATTCCAGCGATCCGGATCGCTACCGTTGGCAGCGCCGGATTGCCCATCATCTTCAGTTTGCCCGCTTTGATGGTTACCACTTGTGGCCCTTCGCTGCTTTACTTGGCGGCGGTAATAGCGCCAGAGCAGGAACAGCACCAATAGATCGTCCAACCAGCCCCAGCCGACTAAAAAATCCGGGACCAGATCGCGCGGGAAAAGGACATACAGCAACGCGCCAATCAGATATAAAAGGCCTCTGGCCATGATGATGTTTCCTTGGATGTACCGAGCCTGTGATACTTTAATATGATCCGTTTGCAATCTGGTACAGCTTTTCGATCAACCGTATCTCCGCGTACGTGTCCATCCGGCAATATCGCTTAAGATTTTCATAGATCCGATGCTTTTCATCTTCCGAAACCGTTTGCTTATTACACTTTAGGTAGTTTCTGGCAGCCATGTCACCATCGCTGATAGCCAATTATTCATAAGTCAACTCGGGCACAAAGGCGGGCAGAACATGTTTGATGGATGCTGATCCCATCATCTTGGGATGATAAAGATGCCTTGAGCGGAACGGGACCAGCAAATCCACCATGCGAGAATTGATGGTTTCCAACTTAGCTGCGTGATGCGGAAAGATGGTCGACAGCTCGCGATTGATGCGTGATTCAAATCCCATGTTGTAGACAATCACCGATCCGTTATTGCCGCAACCGTCAATCAAGGCGCTAACGAAATCGAATCTAAGATCGTTGGCAGCGGCATGCAGAAATTCCATGTGCGTCAGTTCGCTACCTTTTGCCTGCTGGATACGATTGCTCATGAATATCGATTAGTTTTGCGGGATTGACGGGAATCTTAGCTGCTTTTGAGCATACCAGATCACCAATAGCTATCAGATGTGACAACAAAATTCAAAACTAGGCGCCTGCGTCAACCCCATTGTCTGCGAAACGGCTTTATGACGATTTGGGTTGGCAGGTAAAGGCAAATCAGCCAGACTGAGCAGAATAAGGGCCCTGACAGCCAAAGCCGAGTCATTCTGTTTAATGAGGTTCCTTGATCATCTTTAAAGATCATAACCATCTGTTTCTCGAAGATGCCAATGGCAATATCAGTGGTTACGCAGATTTGCTGCGGCATACCAATCAACTGTCCGAAAATGTTCTTTCGACAATTGCTGACTGGCTAAGGTTGCATAGGTGGGTCGAATGAGAGGCACCCATAGAATTATTCGTGGCACTGGATTCGCCGTTCTGTCGATGATGACCGCTGGTGCCGGCGGCCACAAAAAGGGGTGCATTGCATCACTTTGCGATGACTCCGGTATAGAAAGACGGTCGGAAATAGTTTATAAGGCTATTGGCTGCGGCAGGATGTTAATGGTTCGAGCGATGCGGCGGGGCAGATACAATGAATGAGATTGGTCCACGTTTCTGGGAACTATTCTATGAGGTCTATGAAGCCTTGCCTCGGCAAGGTCCGGGCAGCCGCGCCAGCGCCGCCAGGGCACTTTCGTTTTGCCGGGATATGCCCGTTTCACCAGCGGTCCTGGATTTGGGCTGCGGCGTCGGCGGGCAAACACATCACCTGGCCGAACTTACCTCCGGAACCATTGTGGCCATAGACAGCCATCCACCGAGCATCCAGCGTCTCAAGGCAACCCTGTCCGAGCGAGGACTAACGCATCGAGTTCAGGCGCTGGTCGGAGACATGGCGCATCTGGATCAACCGCAGGAGAGCTTCGATCTGATCTGGTCCGAGGGCGCTTTATATAACATCGGCCTCGACAATGCGCTGCGCATCTGTTTCGGCCTGCTGCGTCCAGGTGGTTATATCGCTTTTACTGATGCGGTGTGGCGCAGGGAGAGTCCGCCGCCCGAGATAAAGGCTGGCTTCGATGAGGACTACCCGACGATGGGTTGGGTAGAAGACAACCTGGCAACGATAGGAAACTGCGGATTCGAGCTGCTGGGCCACTTCCCGCAACCGGACGAGGCTTGGTGGGATGATTTCTACACGCCAATGGAAAACCGCATAGAAGAATTGCGCAGCAAGTATGCCAAAGATATCGAAGCCCTCGCCATACTGGAACAAATCGCAGCAGAACCCGACATGCACCGCCGTTATTCTGACTTCTATGCTTACGAGTTCTTTGTAGCCCGTCGCCCCCGGCACCGCCGCAATCCCTATGATGATTGACTGGTCAGGGCTTTATCTCAACGACCGTTCCGTTGGGCACGAGCTGATAAATTTCCTCCATTTCCTGGTTGGTGACCGCAATGCACCCTTGGGTCCAGTCGCGCTCGGCGTGCGAAGCGCCGATCTGCGAGAAACTATTCTTGATGCCGTGGATCATGATGTCGCCGCCGGGAGAAACACCCAGTTCCCTGGCCCGTAATTTGTCTTTCTCGTTGGGATAGGAAATGTGAAGTGACAGGTGATAGTCGCTGTTGTCGTTTCTTGCATCAATGATGTAGGTCCCCTCCGGCGTTTTGTTGTCGCCCATGCGTTCTTTGGGGCCAATCGGATTGCCGCCCAGGGCAATCTTGTAGGTCTTGATCACCTCGCCCTTGGAGAGCAGTGTCAATCGTCGGGCTTGCTTTTCGATCAGCACTTTGTCGGCCGGCTCCGTCCGAAGGAGAAATACCGTTTCCTCAAGCGCTGCAATCGTCTCCTGCAGTTCAACGGTCTCGTTGGTTTTACTTCTTAGCGCCTCTGCGTTGCTTTCGAGCTTCTGCCGGATGGCCTCAAGCTCTGCCCGCTGGGTCGCAATGATGTTGTCCTTGAGGATCACGTTATTGATCTGCAGGATCATCATCTGGCCCTCATGCCGGTATTCACTGTCCGGGTGTTCCCTAACCAGTCTTTGAAAGCAGTCGAGCGATTTGTGATAGTCCTTGCTCGCATTACGGGGATACGCATAGGTAATGCCCATCTCGAAAAGCGCGCGGTCGGCTGCCTCTGGATGGTTCTCGATAATTTGGGCGTATTTGGCCAGGGCGGCAGCGTAATTGCCCCGATTGAAAAAATCAGTGGCTTCCCGGGTGAGGGCGCTGGCCTTGTGTCCCTTGTCAAAGTGGCTGCATCCGCCAGTGAGAACGAGGATAATCACGACGCCCGCGACGAAAAGGCCGAGCAACCTGCCGCCGCCTTTCAGCCAATTACCCGCAGCCGTTTTTGTGCTCGATGATCGCACCATCTGTTTTCTTCCGGCTAAATCCGAAAATGCAAAAG
>JASFFF010000390.1:0-4159 GCA_050124445.1 Desulfosarcina sp. | reverse complement strand
TCTAACTACAATTCGATTATCAAGGAGGAAGATTCTTTATGAAAACGTTAATTGGTGGAGCAGTGGCAGCAGTTCTCGGCCTGATCGGCCTGTCGGTATGGTTTGGTGAGTTTCTTCAGCTTCTTGCTGGCGCGATTCCGGTGATGCTGTTGCTCGGTGGGGGCCTCGCCCTTTATCTGGGATTTGATGAACTTAAAGATACCTGGAAAAAGGATGAAGGTGTCGCCGACGCCGGCCCTGCCGATGACGATTCTGAAAAGTACAAACAGGAGATCGACGAACTTAAAAAAGAGATTGAGACCCTGAAATCAGAAAAATAAGCACAAGCGTCCGCGCTTGATCGCGACAACGAAACCCCGATCGATTTTACGGTCGGGGTTTTCCTTTTTTGATGGCGGCCTTCAATACAGGTAAATGCCTGCAATCATTTCACGGTAAGCGGACAACGATTCCGCCCAGCCCGCCTGAATATCTGCAATGGGGATGCCTGATTCGATATCGGTGCGGGCCTTCCGATCACCCAATATCAAATCCATGGGCAATCGTTCATATTCATACTCGTAGGGCGGCTGTTTGTAGGCAAACTGTTCTGGATACAACTGAAAAATGGCCTGATACATGCCCAGCGCCAGGCTGTATGCGGAAAAAACGGTATCGTCGGTGATGTGTATTTGAAAACCGTGACAGGATTGGCCGGACCATTTGCCGGCAGTCGGCTCAAAGATCACCGGTCGCAAGATGGCCCCGTCCAGCAGGTGCCTGTCGATGGTCTCCATCAGTTGAGCGGGTGAAATAAACGGCGCTCCGAAAAGCTCAAAGGGCAACGTGGTACCCCGTCCTTCGGATATGTTGGTGCCTTCCCAGATCACCTGGCCGGGATATACCATGGCGGACGCCGGTGTGGGCAGGTTGGGCGATGGCGCGATCCACGGCAGGCCTGTGCGATCGAAGAGCGTTTCTCTCCTCCACCCCTGCATGGCGATGACATCCAGTTGGCAACCGATCCCAAAAGTGGTGTTAAACAAGATCGCCAGTTCGCCGATGGTCAGGCCGTGTCGCATGGGAATCGGGTATCGTCCGACAAACGATGCGTATGCCGGATCGAGCAGGTTGCCTTCTATTTGGATCCCGCCTATGGGGTTGGGTCGATCCAGGACAATGATTCTCTTGTCATGCTGCCGCGCCGCTTCCATACAATAGGAGAGGGTGTATATGAAGGTGTATACCCGGGTGCCCACATCCTGAAGGTCCACCAGCATCACGTCGATGGGTTCCAGCATCGGTTTTGTCGGAATACGCGTGTCTCCATACAGCGAAAATACCGGCAACCCGGTGGCAGGGTCGTTTCGGTCAGCCGATTCGACCATATTATCTTGCTTTTCGGCAAAAAAACCGTGTTGAGGAGAGTAAAGGGCGTTCAACTGCCCGGGCAGCGCCTGGTTTATGCGAATGCTGGCATGTGTATAGCCGCTGTCCACCGATGCCGGATTGCATAAGAGTCCCAGCCGTTGACGATTCAGCGTTGGCGGCGGGGCATCTAAAAATACCTCAAGGCCTGTACGTACCTTTCAAATGATGGCCAAGTCCATTGTGTGGTGCCGTGTGCGTTTCTTAACATACTGGCGCGGCAAGCAAAAGCCCAAAAAGCGCGATTCTTGGCAACCCCCTTGACACGGTAATAAAATCTAAATATGTAGCTTTTTTTCAATCTAGCGGCAACCGGCCGCATCCTTTTCCGACTTCATACAGGCGGGTTTGGCATCTACCGGCCATCAACGGTTGGCAGCCATAAAGGAATCATCGACAATTGCGACTGGAACTCAACGGCATTGTCATCATCGTCGGCGCCTATGGCAGTGGGAAAACAGAGGTTGCCATCAATCTGGCGCTGCACATGAATGCCCAGGGCACACCAGTTCGTCTGGCCGATCTGGACTTGGTGAATCCCTATTTTCGGACCCGCGAGGCACGCCATCTTCTCCGCAGCCTTGGTATCGACGTGGTTTTACCGCCCGCTGCATATATGCAGGCGGATTTGCCGATTCTCACCCCCGAGGTGTCCGGCATGCTGCGACGCCCGTCGGGTCTGACGTTGTTGGATGTGGGTGGTGACGACGCGGGAGCAACGGTCTTGGCCGCGCTTGCCGAACCGCTGGCAAACCAGCCGCTGCAGGTGCTTCAGGTGGTCAATCCCCATCGTCCCTACACCGATACAGTGGCCGGTTGCCTTTCGATGCGCAAGGCGATCGAAGCCAAGTCCAGGTTGAACGTCACCGGTATTATCGGCAATGCCAATCTCATGCAAGCGACCCGTGAACAAGACATTCTGGACGGGTATGGCTTTGCCCAACAGGTGGCCCGGGCCGGACAGATTCCCCTGGTGTTCATCACCGCTCCGCCGGCCCTGTTGACCCGGATCGACAAAAGGAGTATTCAATGTCCGGTGCTGACGTTGAGACGGCAGTTGGTGCCACCCTGGATACAGGCTGACGGGATCGATGCATCGGCTTGATCCGATCGGTCAAACAGCCATGCGGTGGCTCCAAGGAACGCTTGGCGGTCGCGCAGCGACGTTTCGACCACAGCCATCTGTCGGCTCGGCGTTTTTCCCGCCATGGACCCTATTCATGCAATGAGGAGTTATCGATGGCCTATCAACACAATATTGAAAAAGACCGCTGCAAAGGCTGCGGATTGTGCCTTACCGTCTGTCCCAAGAATGTTCTTGAAATATCATCCAATGTGAATGCGAAGGGTTATTTTCCGGCCTTTCAGGCGCGCCCGGAGGATTGCATCCATTGCACCATGTGCTGCATCATGTGCCCGGATGTGGCCATTACCATATGCGAAACAGAGGCGTCAGGCACCTAACCGGCGATGACTGGAGGAGTACTATGCCAAAGGTATTGATGAAAGGAAACGAGGCCATCGGCGAAGCGGCCATCAGGGCCGGCTGCCTGAACTATTTCGCCTATCCGATTACGCCGCAGAGCGAAGTGGCCGAATATCTGGTCCGGCGCATGCCCGAGGTGGGCGGCGTATTTCTGCAGGGCGAAAGCGAAGTGGCCGTGGGATACATGATTTTCGGTGCCGCCGGCGCTGGTGAGCGGGTGTTCACCACATCATCCAGCCCGGGCATCAGTCTGATGAGCGAGTCGATCAGTTATATCGCTGCCGCCCAGTGTCCGGCGGTATTTGTAAACATCGTGCGCGGCGGGCCGGGTCTGGGCGGCATTTTGCCCTCGCAAGGCGATTATTTCCAGGCCACCAAGGGCATCGGTCACGGCGATTGTCGCATGCTGGTAATGGCGCCGGCCAGTGTGCAAGAGGCGGTGGAGATGGTGATGCGGGCCTTCCCGCTGGCTGAGAAATATCGCAATCCGGTCATGATTCTGGGTGACGGCCTCATCGGCCAGATGATGGAGCCAGTGGAATTTCCCGACCACCTGAAAACAGAGCCGACAAACAAGGATGCCTGGGCCACCAATGGCATGGTGCACCGCCGCAGCGATACCCGCAATCTGGTCAAATCCCTTTTTCTGGATCCGGTTCAGCTAAACGACAACAACCTTCAGCTCAAAGCCAAATATGATCGCATGCGGGCCGAGGAGGTGATGGCCGAGTCCTATAATGCTGATACGGACTACCGAGGCTTGATTGTCAGCTATGGTACCATGAGCCGTGTCTGCCGCACCGCCATCGACATGCTCAAGGAAGCGGGTATCGAAGTGGCTATGATTCGCCCCCAGACCCTGTTTCCGTTTCCCGACCAAATCGTGGCCGATGCTGCCGCGGTTCCATCGTGTACCCATGTGCTGAGTATCGAGATGAGCATGGGCCAGATGATCGAAGACGTCGAGCGTTGCGTCAAGGGGCGTCGGCCGGTGAGTTGGTACGGCAAGTGTGGTGGTGATGTACCCACCCCTGAAGAGATTATCGATGTGGTCAACGATCGTATTGGCTGATCGGAATCGGCCATTGTTGCCGGATTGATGGCATCTATGCAAGGAGCAAGCCATGGGAAAGACATTTAGCAAACCAGAAGCCCTTTCCGATACCCACACCCACTACTGTCCCGGTTGTACCCACGGTGTGATTCATCGCCTGGTGGCCGAAACCATCGACGAGCTGGGCATTCGCAAACGCACCGTCGGCATTG